>JAFDCW010000180.1 GCA_019312705.1 Deltaproteobacteria bacterium | reverse complement strand
AGCGGGAGCGGTCAAAACGGGACCTGCCGGGGCGCGGCCGTGCTGTGCTGCGCCGGGTGCTGGGACGGCACCTCGTGTCAACCCGGAGACGCGGACGCCGCCTGCGGTAGCCGGGGCCGAGCTTGCCAAATCTGCGACGGTGTCCGTACTACGTGCGACGCACGGTTCTGCATACCGATATGATCCCTCGACTCCCATTCGGGGCCCTCGCCCTGCTCTGCTTCACCCTCGCCTGGGGCCCGTCCCCCGCCGCCGCCAACCCGGCGGTCGACGAGGCGAAAGAGCTGCTCATGGAGGCGGAGTTCGAACGCGCCCTCGCGGCTTTCGCCCGGGCAGAAGCAGGCGACGACTTGACGCGGGAAGAGCTCGTGGAGTTGCTCTCGGCGCGTTGCCTCGCTCACCTCGCCCTCGACGATGCCGCAGCGCTGCGTCTCGACCTCCGGCGCCTCGCCTCTCTCGACCGCGACCATCGTTGGGGCCGCGAAGCCCCTCCAGAACTCGGCGAAGCCTTCTCCGATACCCTCACGGTCGTCGAAGGGGAACTGAGCGTCGGCAGCGTGGCGACCCCGGTCCCCGGCGGCGTCGAGGTGCGCGGCGAGGCAGATGGAGATCACGGCGACCTCGTGAACGAGATTCGCATCTTCGCTCGTTCTCGGTCGGGCTCCTATCGTCGCGTGAACGGGGGCACCCAAGCCCTCCCCGCTGGCGAGAGTCTTCATTATTACGTGGAAGCGATGGGTCCCGGCAGCGCGGTATTGGCTTCGGAGGGGTCCGAGGACACCCCCGTCACCTCCGCCCCGGCGTTGGCCGGCTCTTCACTCATTCGCCGAGACGATGACGACGACGGCGGCGTCAGCCCTTGGCTCTGGGTCGGAATTGGAGCGGGGGTGCTCGTCGCCGTCGTCGTCATCCTAGCGGTCGTCTTGGGGGGTAGCTCATCTTCGAATGGGACCCAGCCCCAGGCCCCGATGGTCATCGGTTTCTGAGATGGAACTGCGCCGCGAAGCTACGGTCATCGCCTCCGCTGCCGACGCGCGTCGCCTCGGACGCTACGTATTGCTCGGGGACATCGCCGAAGGGGGCATGGGACGAATCTACCTCGCCCGGGCCGTCGGCGCGGCTGGCTTCGAAAAGCTCTTTGCCATCAAGGTGATGCACCAGGGGCTCGCGGACCGAAATCCCGATATCGCGGAGATGTTCCTCGATGAAGCGCGGATCAACTCTCTGGTCCGGCACCCAAATGTCTGCGCCGTGCACGACTTCGGTGACGAGGCGGGGGTGAGCTTCCTGGTGATGGAGTTCATGGTCGGCCAAACCCTCCTCGAGGTTCTGCGGCGCGCCTACACGACCGAGGGGGCGCGCGATCATCCGCTCTTCTGGGCCCGGGCGGCCCGGATCGTCGCGGAGGCCTGTGAGGGCCTCTATGCGGCCCACGAGGCCGGGGACGAACAGGGCAGTCCCATGCGCATCGTGCACCGTGACATCTCCCCGGAGAACGTCTTCATGACCTACAACGGGGTGGTCAAGGTCTTCGACTTCGGCATCGCCAAAGCGACGGGACGGCGCCACGAGACGGTCGCGGGCACGTTCAAAGGAAAGTTCGCCTACGCGTCGCCGGAGGCCTTCAGCCGCGAGGGGATCGACTGGCGGAGCGACATCTGGTCCATGGGGGTCGTGCTCTGGGAACTGCTCGCGGGGCGCGCGCTCTTCCACCGCCCGTCCGAAACCGAGATCTTCGGTGCCGTCATCCAAGAGCCGATCCCATCGGTCAGGTCGGTGCGACCGAACTGTCCCCCGGAGCTCGATGGCATCGTCGCTCGCCTGCTGACGCGCAGTCGCGACGAGCGCTATCAAAATGCCCGGGACGTCGCACGGGACCTGAACCGCTTCGCGATCAAGAGCGGCGAGCACCTCGGCCATGGCGAGCTCGGGGAGTGGATGCGAGGGCTCTTCCCGGAGGAGCACCGCGCTGCAATGAAGCATGGTCGCTCCGTCGCCCGCCTCGACGACGGGGCCATCGACCGAGCCCCCCGACTGCGGGCCGCTCCCCCCGAGGGGCTCGTCTCTCAGATCATCCATCGCCACGACGAAGCGCCGCGAAGCCTCCACAGTGAGGCGACGGTCGTGCACCCGGACGGCATCGCGCCGCCGAGCTACGCGCCCCATCGCCGCGAAGACGGTGAGGCCACGGCGCAAATCGGAAGCGACCCCGACAGACATCTCCGCGCGCCGGCCGCCGCCGGGGCCCCGTCGCCGTTCGCCGACGCGGTTACCAGTGAAATCCACGTGGGCGGCTTGTCGGACCGTGCCGACCGCGCCGCAACCGCCCACCCCAGTTCGCGAAGCGTCGGGGCGCCCTCTCCTTTTGAAGCCTCGGAGATCGACGAAGAGCCGCCAACCACCGAAGAGCATTCGAGGAAGGCTCTCTTCGACATCGCGCTCAAGGTTGGCCTCGGGGTGATCGCACTGGTGGTGGGCATCTTGCTGGCATACCTGGCGACGGACACCCCGGCCGGCCCCCCCCAGCTCCCAACCGCGGTCGGCGGTCAGCCGCAACAGGCCGAAGGGCCCTCGGGAGCCGGTGCGCCGGCCGGCACCGAAGCGGCGACCCGGGCCCCGGTCGAAGAGACGAACCAGGCTCCCCCCTCGACTCCCGGACCGACGCCGGCACCGGCGGCGCCGGTGACCCCGCCCACGACCGAAGCTGCCCCCGAGGAGCCAAGCTCCGAACCGGTCGTCGCCGCCCGCGATCGTCGGCCCCCGCAGACGCACACCGCCATGCGGGGCTCTCGCAGGCCGCCTTCCGCCATGGCACAGCAAGCGACGGGAGAGCCGGGCCTCGTCAACGTTTTCGCCGTAGGAGGCTGGGCAGACATCTTCGAAGGCAGCCGTCGCCTCGGCCGCACCCCCGCGCGACTGAGTCTCGCCGCCGGGCGCCATACGCTGACCCTGCGCCCGAGCCAAGGACGGGCGGTCCGCCGGGTCGTCGACGTTCCGGCGGGCGGCACCGTACGTGTCCGCGTCGAGCTCTGACGGGGCACGCGTGCAAGGCGCGGCAGGCTCAGAGGGCCGGGCGCATGTGGAACACAGCATCGTGGATGATGATGTACTGCCGCTTGGCCGGCCCCGCGAACGACGTCACGTCACTCAGCCTCACGGCGACGGTCTGCGACGGATTCATCAAATCGAAGGGAATACGTCCCGCGACGCCGTCCTGGCTCAGGCTGACGAACTCGTCGACATCAACGGGCGCCGTGAGTCCATCGACATAGACTTCGTAGAGGGCGCTGTTGCTCGGTTCGTTCGCACACCTGCCGCTGCAGTCGACAAATGGGTCTGCGGGCGTGCCGCTCGGTATCAAGGGCTCGACGCGCCAGATTTCACAGCCCGAAGGGGCACGGTAGGCCCACTCGACGTAGGGGTCGTTGTCTGCCGTTTGGGCGTTGTAGGCCCAGACCCCGGGGGCCGGGGCGAGGGGATAGAGTTCGTCGCCGCCGGCGAGGACCGCGTGGGGGAGGATCACGGGGGATCCACACGGGCCGGCGTCCGGGGCACCCGTGTCCAATGGGCCAGAATCCAACGACGAATCCGTGGTGGCATCGTCGACCACGCTCGTATCGGTGCCGCTATCGCCCGCATCCATCGCACCGTCCGAGGCATCGCTGCTGCCGTCGATCGAGATCCCGGCCTCGACGAGACCTCTAAACTCCTCGCCCGGGTCTTCTGCGATGCGAAGGACCCCGGGGTCGATCGCGGACGATTCGCAGGCCCCATCAATGCACGTCAGGCCATCGCCGCACACGCGCCCCTCACAGTTCTTGGTGAGGAGAATCGGAAGTATCACCGTGTCGCCGGCGCGGAACCCCTGCAGCACGCGAGTTGCCCGCACCAGAACGTCGCCAATCGAAACCAATCGACCTTCGACGACGACCTCTACCTCGCGATGCGAATCGCCGTCGCGCGGAACGACCACGAGGGAGAGCGGCAAGTTGTGGGTTCCCGCCGGGGGCGGCCGGAGCTCGGTGAGGGCAAAGGCCTGGCCCGTACGACTCTCCGGGTCGTCGACGGGGCCCGCGAGCACGCGCACTTCTGACAACTCGGCGGGCACCGAATAGTCGGAGTCGACGACGACCAGCACCCGGCCCGGATGCCCCTGACATGCCGGGAGGACGACGAGGATCAGAAGCGCCAAGAGGCTTGTCCCGAGGTGCCTCAAAACCGGAGCCCCTCCAGAACGACGCCCGTCGTCCCCGTGTAGTCTTCGAGGGGATCATTCCGCTGGCTCACGATGAGGGCCACCGAGAGCACCGCCGCAGCGACCAGGATGCCGCCCACGATCCAGGGCCAAGGAGATCCCAAGAACGTCGAGCCACGGTCGTCCATGACCGAGGCATCGACGCGGTGCAGAACGCCCTCCTCGAGTTCGACCTCCTCCGAGTACCGCGAGGCGCCGTCCACGAAGATCTCGATTCGATGGGAACCCGGCTCCACCGGAAGCTCGGCAGAACCGACGCCGACACGGGCCCCATCCACCTCGATCACCGCATCGTCGACATCGGTTTGCACCCCGAGCACAGTGTCTCCGCCCGGCAGTGCCTCGAGCACGATGGACCTCTCGTGAACTTGACCTTCGAGAACGGGAAGGTTGAGCCGCCGGGCCCGGTACCCATCGAGAGAGATGGTGATATTCCGGCTGCCGGGGTCGAGGTGGAGTTCTCGGTGCCCGCCTTCGCCGGACGAGGGCACCCCGTCGACGTAGACCAGCGCCTCCGGGGGCACCACCGTGAGTACCAAACGACCGAGGTTGGCCCGCATCTCCTGGAGATACCGCTGGGCCTCCCGGTAGCGCGCACCGTCTTCATCCGCGGAGGTGAGGCCCAGATAGTCCTCGAAGGCCCGAACCGCCTCCTGATAGCGGCCCAGGCGGAAGAGCGCGACCGCCATGTTGAAGGCGCTGCTCGCGCGCTCGAGGAGCGCTCGGGAGCGCCGAAAATACTCGAGGGCTTCGGACCAACGCTCTTCGTCGCTGAGGGAAATGCCGCGCTCGAAGAGCGCGCGGGCCTCACGGCCCCGAGCAACCTCCTGAACCGGCGCGTCGGCGCCCTCTCCCGACGCTATGGCATCGGGGTCCCCACCCTGAGCCTGAGCGGCTCCGGCGAACAAAAAGAGCATGGCGCACGAAAGCGCGATGAGACGAACGACTCTCAACGAGGACTAGGATAGCTCATCGCGCCGGGAGATCAGAACTCGCGTACCACATTCGGGACATCGCCCCGGCCCATGCCCGTTGGCGTGGTTTCGGCCGAATTCGGGTCGTTTTGACCATTTGACCGGGAATCTGGCGCTTCAGTCGGCGATTCTTCCGCGGCGCGCGGGGCTCGACCGGCGCCGGGGCGTCCGACCCTCCGTCTCACCGCAATGCGGCGTATCACGGGGGCCTCGCCCTCCTCGCCCTCCTCGCCCACTTCTCCGTCGTCCCGGTCGGCCGAAGGCTCGGGGTCGGGTGCGGACGGGCCGTCTGCTGCAACCTCATCAACCTCGTAGGCCTCCTCCGGGACCGCCGTCGGGGGTACTTCCCGAGAAGCCGGCTCATTGCCCAGAAGCGTGGCTTCGGTCGCTGGCGCCGCCGGGACGCCGCGGTCTTCCGTGCCGCCAGCCAAGAAGAAGCCGAGGGCGATGGCCAGGACGCCGAGCACCGCGACCATCGCTTTGAAACCGAGAGAGGCGCGGGGCGCAGGTGGTCGCTTCTCGCCTCCTTCGAGGAGGTCCGAGAGCAACGTGTCGTCCGCCAAGGTCTCGGCGGGGTCGGCCTCGCCCATAGCGAGGAGCTCAGCCCGGGCCTCGGGCGTATAGACTGCCGGCGCCGGGACGGTGTAACCGGCCGCCGTCGCAGCCTTGGACAGCTGCTGACGAAACTCGATCATTTTCTGAGGCCGGCTCGCAGCATCTCTCTTGAGGGCACGATCGATTGCGCGGGCAAGGTCCTCGTCGAGGTGGGGCACGTGCCCTCGAATCGGGGGCACGTCGGAAGCCACCAGCTCCATCGCGTACTCCGCCGCGTCACGGTCGCCAAACGGGAGCTGTCCGGCCAGACACTCGTGGGCCACCGCAGCCAGGCTGAAGATATCGGCCGGCGCCGAAACACTCGATGCACCACGGGCCTGCTCCGGTGCCATGTAGTATGGCGTACCCAGCACGGAGCCATCACGCGTCAGATTGCCCTCTATCGCCTCGTCGAGACCTTTGGCGACACCGAAGTCGAGGAGCTTCGGCACCATCGCCCCGGACTCATCGAAGGAGATGAAGATGTTCTCGGGTTTGACGTCCCGATGCACGATCTGCATCTCGTGGGCGGCGGTGAGGGCGTCCATCATGGGCACCAACACATCGACGGTCTCCTGCACGGTGAGACGTCCGTCCTCATCGAGGCGCGCCGCGAGGGTGTGACCCTTCAGGAGTTCGAGGACCTGGAACACGATCCCGTGCTCGTCCCGCCCCATGTCGAGGACCTGGACGATGTTCGGGTGTTTGAGGGCGCCGATGACCCGGCCCTCTTTCAAGAAGCGTCGGGCGGCGAGGACGACGTCTTTCGTTCGCCGAGGGTCGAGGAACTTCACCGCCACGTCGCGGCCAGTCCAGGTGTGCCTCGCCTGGAAGACTACGGCCATGCCGCCGGCTCCGAGCACGGAGTCGAGGCGGTAGCGACCGCCGACGGTCGTGCCGAGACGCTCTTCTTCGGTGAGGAGGACGATGGGCATGGAGGGAACGCTGCTCTGTTAAGGTATCGAGGGGCGAAAGCACTGGTCAAGGCGACTGCGCTCGACGCATGGGCTGTGAGAGCTATATTTTCGCATTCTTCCGAGCGAGTGGCCCCGATGGGAGGGGTCACACGCAGTTAGGGAAATGATTCGATGGGCTCGAAGGCGATTCTCTTGGTTTCGGCGGCCATATTCTTGGCCTCCGCTGGATGTGCGACGCGGGGTGCCGCCCGAGGCGATGGAGGCACGGGCGTCATCGACGGCTCGGGGGGGGGAGACAGTTCGGTCATCCCGAACCCGGGCCCCAACGCGATCGTCACGGGTCGTGTCTGGGCGCCGGGCAACGCGCCGGGCATGGTTCCCGCGGGCCAGGAGATCCCTGTCTTTGGCGCGGTCGTGCGGTTGACCGCCGGGATGCCGGAGCCGATCCCCCAGACCGCCTTCTGCCAGCGCTGCGTCGAGGTATCCGGCGTGCACGGCATCGCCTCCCACGACGGGTCGTTCAGCATCGTGGGCGTCACCCCCGGCGACTACTACCTCGTCGTCGAAAAGGGTCAGTTCCGAATTCAGACGCCGATCACCCTCCTCGCCGGCGAGACGCGGGCACTCGAGCAGGAGCTGACGACTCTTCCTTCGATCGCCGACCCTCCGGCCGGGCGTTTCGTTCCGCGGGTCGCCGTCGCCTCGGGCAACTACGACGACCTCCAAGACGTGCTCGGCAAGATGCAGATCGGCACCGTCAACGCGTCCGGTACGTATGAGGTCGCTCCCGGCTCGGAGTCGATCGACTTCTACACGAACGGCTGAGAAGAGTACGGCACCCCGGCCGGCAGCCTCGAGGACCTGGTGTCCAACCTCGACCGGATGCGCCAATACCACATCATCTTCATCCCCTGCTATTCGGACGCCAATACGAGCGCGCTCCGGAGCCAGGCCAACCTGCGCAACATCCGGGACT
>JAFDCW010000179.1 GCA_019312705.1 Deltaproteobacteria bacterium | reverse complement strand
GGATGCAGCAGCACGGGCCTGCCGGCGCCGACCTCCCTCGCCTGGATCGGCCTGCTCTCCGGCATGGTGCTCGTCGCGAGGCGCCGGCGGAAGTGACCCTCCGCCCCATAGCGTTGGCCCTCACGGTCGCGGCGCTGCTCTCGATGGGAGCGTGCGCCGCGGACGTCGGCACCGGCATCGCAGAGCTCGGCACCGGGGAGTGGCGCTTCGAGGCCTTGGACCCGGCAGCCGAGGCTCAGGACGTCGAACTCATCCGCGGCGCCCAGGGCGGCGTGCACATCTGGACGTCGGTGCGGGCCGTCGGCCTCGCGCCCGCTCGGGTGACCATGGAGCTCGTGACCGAGCCGGTCGACGGCAGCCTCGCCCCCGAGCGCAGCGTCGTCGAAGTCGACCTCGACGAACCGGGAGAAGAGACCGCAGGCATGCACCAGCTCATCGGATGGCCCGCGGTGGTCTCGCGTCCGGGTTGCATCGTAGACCGCGAACTGCGGCTGAGCATCACGCTGACCGACCACGACGGAGCGACCGCCTACGATGAACGCATCGTCGTGCCTCGCGGCACAGACATGCCCGCCTGCGAGTAGGCCAGGGTCACGGCGCTCCGCTTTGGGGGGCCGTCAGGGACGAATCTCGATCACGGCGTCGTCCTCGACGGCGCGGTAGAGTTCTTCTGCTTCGTCGTTGGTCACGGCGATGCATCCCGCGGTCCAATTGAACAGGGCCCGAAGGCCCGCGAAGCCCTCGGGGGTTCCGTGCACTCCGATGGCCGAGCCGATTCCGCGTCCCTCGGGGACCTCGCCGGCGGCGCGGGCGGCCCGGTAGTGGCGGCGGTCTTCGCGATTGGGGTAGCTCACGTGCAGGAAGCGATGGTAGGCGCGGCTCCGATGGCGCGAGTCGATGCGGTACGTGCCCTCGGGGGTGCGCCCATCGCCTTCGTACTGCTTGTCCCCGGCGCCCCCGGCCCCGACCGCGATGTCGTACGTGCGTAGCAGATGCTCGCCGTCGTAGGCCTCCATTCGGCCCGCGTCCTTGTAGACCACCAGGCGATCGATCCGTGCCCCGGTCGGCAGGGCGCCAGCCCCTGGGGGCGATGCTCCGATTGAGCAGGCGAAGGCCGATGCTCCGAGCAGCGCGGTGACGAAGAGCGCAACGCGCGACGCCGTTCGAAGACCGTGGGGGCCCATGGCCCAAGAAACGCCCTCGGACGGCGGGGCATTCCCGAAGGATGTTGATCGCGAAAGCTCGTGGCCGGCTGTCAGTTCAGGCTGCTATCGTGCGTCTCCCTCGTCGCCCCGGGGGGCACGAAACCCGTGAAACTCGTCCACGCCGCAGACCTGCACATCGACAGCCCGCTTCAGGGTCTGACCAAGTACGCCCACGCGCCGGCAGACCGCATCCGCGGGGCCACCCGGGCCGCCCTAGTCAACCTCGTCGACCTCTGCATCGACGAGGGCGCCGCGGCGCTGCTGCTCGCCGGTGACATCTTCGACGGGGGCTGGAAGGACTACTCCACGGGCATCTTCTTCGTGAGTGAGATGACGCGGCTCCGGGACGCCGGGGTGACGGTCTTTTCGGTCCAGGGCAACCACGACGCCGCCAACAAGATGGGGCGTAGGCTCAAGCTACCGGACAACGTGAAGGAGTTCGCGACGGACGCCGCCAAGACGATCACCGACGACGTGCTCGGACTGGCGGTGCACGGGCAGGGTTTTGCCCAGCGCGTCGTCGATGAAGACCTCGCCCGGGGCTTCCCCGACGCCGTCGCCGGCCTCCTGAACATCGGCCTCCTGCACACCTCCCTCGACGGGCGACCGGGCCATGCCCCTTACGCACCCACGAGCACGGCGGTGCTGACCAGCAAGGGCTACGACTATTGGGCCCTCGGCCACGTGCACCGACGGGAGGTCATCCGGCGGAACCCGTACATCGTCTACCCGGGAAACCTTCAGGGGCGCCACGCCCGGGAAACCGGCGCCAAGGGAGCGACGGTGATCACCGTCGACAGAGAGCGCCTCGAGGTCACGGACGTCAGCCATCGACCCCTCGATGTGGTGCGATGGGCCCAGGTCACCGTCGATGCCAGCGCCTGCCCGCACCCGGACGATGTGCTCGAGGCGGCCCGAGGCGCCCTCGAGGCCGCAACCCTCGAGGCTTGCCAGGACGGGACCCCGCGCTCGGTCTGTGCGCGCGTGACCATCGAAGGCCAATCCGGCGCCCACGACGCCCTTCATTCCGAGGCTGAGCGTTGGCTGCACGAGCTGCGAGTGATTGGCACAGACGTCGAGGACTGCTGGGTCGAAAAGGTACTCCTAAAAACGACGGGGCCCGTGGATCTCGAAGGGCTGGCGACTCAGGACGACGCTCTGGGCGCGCTATTTCGTCGCCTCGGGGAACTCCAAGCAGACCCCGAGGCCCTCGCAGCCCACGCCGAAGACCTCCGGGAGGAAATGATGAAACTCCCCCCCGAGGCCCGTGAAGGCCTCGACGGAATTCGTCTCGACGACCCGGGCTACCTCAAAGGCGCCCTCGAAGACGTGACCCAACTCTTGATTCCGCGGTTGCTCGCGGGCGAGAGCGACGAGCCGTGAGGATCGCCGAGCTGCGACTCCTGGCCTTCGGGCCGTTCACCGACACCCAGCTCGATTTCGCTCCGTCGGGGCCGCGCCTCGAGATCGTCTATGGGCCCAACGAGGCGGGCAAGAGCACCACCCTCCGTGCCCTCTCGGGTCTCTTCTTCGGAATCGACACCCGGACCAAAGACGCTCACCTGCACACCAAGATGAGCAGTTTGCGTATTGGCGCGCGCCTCGTCGGCGAAGAAGGCGAAGACGGCGAAGTTCTCGAGGTGGTGCGTAGGAAGGGCAACAAGAACACCCTCCTCGGCCCAGATGGCGAGGCGATAGACGACGCGGCCCTGCGGCGGCTGCTTGGGGGCCTCGGGGCCGAACAGTTCGGCCGCATGTTTGGCCTCGACCACGAGACGCTACGCCAAGGTGGGGCAGAGCTCCTGTCGAGCGGAGGAGACCTCGGGGAGAGCCTCTACGGAGCGAGTCTGGGCAGCGGTATTCACGAGGCGATCACGAAACTCGACAGCGATGCCCGGGCTCTCTACGCGCCGCGCGCCAAAAACGCGGTGCTCAGTCGGGCCATGAAGAGCCACAAAGACGCCCTGGCCGTCGTCCGTAGCGCGGGCTTCACCCGCGCGGAGTACGACAAGGAAGCCTCAGAGCTGAAAAACGCCCGGGCCACCCTCGAGAAACACCAAGATCAACGGCGGGCTCTGCGCCGCGAAAGCAGCCAGGTGGTCCGTGCCATCCTGGTGATGCCCCTCTTGCGGAAGCTCTCCGCTCTTTCGGCCCAACGCTCGGAGATCGGGGAGGTCCCCCGGATCCCAGCCGATACGAGCACCAGGCGTGAAGCCGCCACGCGGGCCATCCGCGAGGGGAACGCAAAGCTCGATCAGCTCCGGGACGATGTCGCGGAACTCGAGGACGAGGGCCGCGAGATTCCGGAGGCCGGCCCCCTGGCGGACGTGCATGAGCAGACCCTCGACGAACTCCGGGACCGCCTCGGTAGTCACCGGTCAGCCCACCGTGATCTGCCGAAGCGGGAGGCCGAACGCGACGGCGCTCTTCGTGAAGCGGAGCGGCACCTCGCCCGAGTCTCGCCAGAGACACCGGTTGAAACGGCGCGCACGTTGATCCCCCGGACGGTGGATCGCGCCGCTATCAACGAGGCGGCAGATCGCCATGGCGGGTTGGCCTCCCGGGTCGCCGACGCCCAGACCGAGCTGAATCGCGAAAGAGGGCGCCTCGAAGCCCTCGAAGGTACCGAGGACCAGGAGGCCGACAGCGTGGACCCGGTGACGCTCGCAAGCGCCGTCAAGGGAGCACGGGCCGGGGCCGAGGCCGGTGTGCGCCTGGCCGAAGGAGAGGCCGAACTCGAGGCGCTGGTCGCCGCGGCGGAGAGGCTCGCCGGCTCGCTCCCGGGGTTCACCGGCGACGCCCGTCGCGCAGCCAGCCTGCCGGTGCCCGAGGCCGCGGCGGCACAGCGGGACGCCGAGACGGCGCGTGAACTCGCGCGAACCCTCGACGCGGCGAAGGCCGCCCAGGGGGACGGCCTCCGCGAACTCCGCCGAGTGCAGGAGACCCTCGCCGCCGACGGCCTCGAAGGAGACGTGCCGACCGAAAGCCAGCTCGACGATCAGCGCCGAGAGCGGCAGCGGTTGTGGGGTGTGATTCGGCGACAGCTCGACGGACAGACCGAGCCCCGCGAAGAGGACCGGCGAGGCGAAGCGAGCCTCGGCCTCGGTGCCGCAGACCCGAATGGCTATGAAGGAGCCGTCGAACGAGCCGACGGAACGGCGGACCGGCTACGCCGGGAGGCCACCCGAGTGGCCAAGCACGCAGCGCTCCTCGCGCACCGAGAGACGACCCAGCGAACCCTCGACGAAGCGAGCGAAGCGGTCACGGAAACCGCCCGGACGGTTCACGACCACCGGGCCGACGTCGTCGGACGATGGGCCGCCCTCGGTATCGAGACTGCCGGCGCCGTAGAGATGCCTGGATGGCTCGCCCGCCACAGCGAGGTGTGTGCCGCTCAAACGAAAGCCGAGGAAAGGCGCGCGGCCAACGCCGCGCTTCGTGCGCGTAGCGAAGAAATGGCCCACGAACTCCGCCGCGCTCTGGTCGATGGGGGCAGTCCGGTCGACGACGGCGTGCCCCTCCGAGAACTGGTGGAACGGGCGGACGCGTTGGTCGAGGCAGCGAGAACTCGGAAAGCCGACCAGAATACCCGCCGCGAGCTGACGAGCCAGACGAAGCGCGCGGTGACGGAGCGCGAGCGCGTACTGCGAGAGCGCGAGGACGATCTCGCCGGGTGGCAATCGATATGGGCGGAGCGGGTGAGTACCCTCGGCCTCGGCCCGAGCGCCTCCCCCGAGGAAGCGCGAGCTCTCCTGGACGAGTTGGGCAACCTCGAACGTTCCGTCGACGCCGCCGAAAGGGCGTCGGAACGCATCGAGAAGATTGGGCTCGACGCCCAGCAGTTCGAAGCCAGCATCGAGGACCTGATACGCGACCACGCCCCGGACCTCGGCAGTCAGGAGCTCTCCGCGCGGGCGGCGACGCTCTTGGACCGAATCCGGGCGGCTCACAAGAACCGCGAGGATCGGCGGGAGGTCGAAGCCGACCTCGTCGGCCGGCGAGCGCGCATGGCGGAGGTCGAGAAGCGGGTCCGCGAAGCCGAGCGAGCCATCTCGGACCTCTGCGCAATGGCCGGTGCCGAAGACGCGCCCGCGTTGATGGCCATCGAAGACCGAATCGTCGAGGCCCACGCGAAGGACGAGGTCATCGCCGAGATGAAGGGCGAACTGCTCGATGCCGGAGAGGGCCACACCGCCTCGGAGCTCGAATCTCAGACCGGTGGCCTCGACCTCGACGACGTCAAGGACCGACGCGCGGAGATCGACCGTGAACTGCAGGACCTCGACGATGCTGTGACGCGCGCCGCCCAGGACGTCACGAATGTCGAAAATGCCGCAGCCTCACGCCAGGGGGGCACGAGCGCCGCCGAGGCCGCGTCCGACGCAGCGGCAGCCCTCGCCGAGGTTCGAGACGCGGCGCATCGGTACGTGAGGCTGCGCCTGGCTTGGAAGGTCCTCCGCGCCGAGATCGAACGCTACCGGGACGACAACCAGGCTCCGATTCTCAAGACGGCCAACGAGTTCTTCCCGCGCCTCACCCTGGGACGCTACCAGGCGCTCCAGGTGGGCTTCGATGCCAAGGACAACCCGGTCCTCGAATGCGTACGCAAAGGCGGCGAAGTGGTCGGCATCGATGGGCTCTCCGACGGCACCAAGGACCAACTCTACCTCGCCCTGCGCCTCGCGAGTCTCCTGCGCTTCGCCGAGCACAACCAGCCGCTCCCGCTCATCCTCGACGATTGCCTGGTGCATTTCGACGACGACCGCGCTCGGGCCGCCCTCGAAGTCCTCGGCGAGGTCTCCTCGTCCTTTCAGGTCCTCTTCTTCACCCACCACCAGAGGCTCGTCGAACTGGCCCGGGAGGCCGTGCCGGACGAGCGCCTCGGCGTGACGGTCTTGGGGACGGGATGAGCTTTCCTACTTTTGCTCCGCAGAAGTAAGAAAGCTTATACGGTCCCCCTGGTGGGTGTAGGGGGCGACGCAGATAGCACGACGGGTGCAGTGGATCGGCGCCTCGGCCTGCCGACGACGATGCTGCTCGTGGTGGCGTCGATGGTGGGCACCGGCGTCTTCACGACGACGGGCTATCTGCTCCGAGACATCGGCTCCGTTACCGCGATGCTCTTCGCTTGGGGAGTCGGCGGTGTGGTGGCCCTCTTCGGCGCCCTCGCCTACGCCGAGCTCGTGGCGGCGCTGCCTCACAACGGCGGTGAGTACCAGCTCCTGTCGCGAATCTATCACCCGTCCATCGGCTTCGCGTCGGGCTTCACGTCGATGGTGGTCGGCTTCTCGGCGCCGACGGCGGCGTCGGCCATCGCCTTCGCCCAGTATTCGAACATCGCCCTCGGCGGCGAGGTCGTCCCGCCGACGATCCTGGCCCTCGGCCTGATCATCACGACCTCCGCCGTGCACGCCTTCGAGGTCGGGGTCGGCGGTGGTTTCCAGAACGCCTTCACGGCGGCGAAGATTCTCCTCGTCGTGCTTTTCGTCGGGGCGGGGCTCGTCGCCGGAGACCTTGGTCTCATCGAGGCCGAGGGGCAGGTCGAATTCGCGACGGCCATCGCCTCCCCGGCCTTTGCCGTCGGCCTCATCTTCGTATCGTTTTCCTACAGCGGATGGAACGCGGCGGCCTACGTCGCCGGTGAGGTTCGCGACCCGAAGAAGAACCTTCCCCGGGCCCTCATCCTCGGCACGGGCCTGGTCAGCCTGCTTTATCTCGGGCTGAACCTGGTCTTCGTGTCCTCCACGGACATGCCGGCACTCATCGAGGCGGAGGCCGGGGTCGGTGCCGTCGCGGCCATCGCGCTCTTCGGCGAAAGCGCCGGCCGAACCCTCGCCGCGGTGATCGCCCTCGGCCTGGTGAGCACCGTGGGCGCCCTGGTGATGACCGGCCCCCGGGTCTACGAAGCGATGGGCCGAGACCACCGCGCCATCGCGGCCCTTGCTCAGCGCCGGGCCGGGGGCGGGCCGATCATCGCCATTGTCCTGCAGTCACTCATCAGCATCGTCATGGTCCTCACGGCCAGTTTCGATGCCCTGGTCACCTACATCGGCTTCACTCTCTCTTTCTTCGCCGCCCTCACCGTCGGCGGCGTCTTCCTGCTGCGGCGCCGCGAACCCGACCTGCCTCGTCCGTACCGGACGTTCGGCCACCCCTTCACGTCCCTATCGTTCATCGCCTTGTCGGCCTGGATGGTCGCCTTTGCGATCCTGCAGGAGCCGATGGTGGCGCTGGTCGGCTTCGGGACCATCGGCACCGGCCTCGTCACGTGGCGCCTCGTTCGTGCGTAATGCGAGCGAACGGCCTCCGGCCGTGTAAACTCGGCCCCCCAGACTCCCTGAGTGGTGACCAGGCGGCCTGGGGGCAGCATACTTCTCGTCCGCCGGTTGATTCGATGTCTTCGAACCCCATCAACGCCAACGATATCAAATGCTTCGATACGCTCCGGCCGCTCAGTCAGGAAGGCCGCGACGTTCTCGCGGAACACCTGACCCGCGAGCGCTTCGAACAAG
>JAFDCW010000883.1 GCA_019312705.1 Deltaproteobacteria bacterium | reverse complement strand
ATGTGCGAAGGGGTCTTCCCCGATAAGGGCAAGAAGGAATACGTGCTCCGGCGGGTCATGCGCCGGGCCATTCGCCACGGGCATCGCCTGGGCATCGATCGGCTTTTTCTCCACGAGGTGGCCCTTCGAGTGGTCGACGAGATGGGCGACGTCTATCCGGAACTGCGGGAGAGCCGAGCGCTCATCGAAGACGTGACCCGGTCCGAAGAGCAGCGCTTCCGCGAGACCCTCGACGATGGCCTCGCGCGCCTCGCTGCCAACGAAGAATGGACTGAGCGGGGCGGCAAGAAGACCCTCCCCGGGCCCGTCGCCTTCAAGCTCTACGACACTTACGGTTTCCCCCTCGACCTCACCGAGGTCATCGGAGAAGAGCAGGGTTTCCAGGTGGATATCGCGGGCTACGACGCCGAACTCGCCCAGGCCAAGGAGCGAAGCAAGGGCTCCAAGGTCAACGAGGCGGACGCGGCGACGGTCTTCTACGCCATCCACCACGAGGTGGGCGATACGAAGTTCGTCGGCTACGACCACGAGACCTCGTCGGCCCGCATCGCGGCTCTGGTGAAGGACGGGGAGCGCGTCGACGTGCTCGCGGCCGGACACGAGGGCCAGGTCATCGTCGAAGAGACGTGCTTCTACGGCGAGAGCGGCGGCCAGGTCGGCGACGCGGGGGTGATCACTTCGTCCGATTCATCCGACCCCGGTGACCCCGGTGACCCCGGTGACCCAGGGACGCGCTTCACGGTGAAGGACACCCAGAAGCCCGTCGGCGGCCTCTTCGTTCATCATGGGGCCGTCGCCGCCGGCAAACTCGAAGTGGGAATGACCGTGGACCTCGCCGTGGACCACGACCTGCGCACTCAGACGCGGCGCAATCACTCGGCGACCCACCTCTTGCACTACGCTCTGCGCCAGGTCCTCGGGCCCCAGGCCATGCAGAAGGGGTCGCTCGTCGGCCCCGACCGTTTGCGCTTCGACTACGCGGGGTCCCAGCCTTTGACGGTAGAGCAGGTCGCCGAGATCGAGGACCTCGTCAACGACAAGGTCCTCGGGAACGCGCCGATCACCACCGACGTGCTCTCAATGGACGAGGCCAAAGCCCGAGGCGCGATCGGCATCTTCGAAGAGAAGTACGGCGACGTCGTCCGCATGCTCACCATGACCGCCGATTCGATCGAGCTTTGCGGCGGCACCCACGCTGGGCGCACCGGTGACATCGGGCTCTTCAAGCTCGTCTCGGAGTCGGGCCTCGCCGCCGGGGTTCGCCGCATCGAGGCCGCCACCGGTCACCACGCCATCCGAGCAGTGCGCGCCATCGAGCGCGAGCTCGGTCAGACCGCGGCACTTGTCAAGGCGTCCCCAGCCCAAGCCCGCGAGAAGGTCGCCAAGTTGGTGGCCCACGAAAAGGAGTTGCTGCGCGAACTCGACGACCTGAAGCGTAAGATGATGAGCAGTGGCGGACGCGACTACAAAGCGGACGCGAAGGCCGTCGATGGCGTGAACGTGTTGGGGGTCACCGTCGAGCTCGGAGACCCCAAGGCCCTCCGGGAGTTCTCCGACAAGCTCGCCAACGAGCTCTCCCCGGCGGTCGTCCTGGTCGGCACGGCCGGCAAGAAGGGCAAGGTGTTCCTCGCCTGCAGCGTCACCAAGGACGTGACAGCGCGATTCCAGGCCGGGGCCATCGTGAAGGACGCGGCGGCCATCGTGGGCGGCGGCGGCGGCGGTCGCCCCGACTTTGCCCAGGCCGGCGGGAGCGACCCCTCGAAGCTCGATGAGGCCGTAGCGCGGGTTTACGCGATAACCGGCGCAACTTGAGCCTACGGCGAGCGGCCCGGGAGCTTCGGGCCCATGAAGCTTTACGAGACGGCCGGCGGCAGGCGATGCTTTCGCCGTGCACGTTTCCGACGACCAGCTGAGGGCGATCGACGAGGAGCTCGACGCGCTCGGCAAAGATGCGGAGCAGGTCGACGAAATCCTTGCCCGCTGCGCCGAGGGCCGAGGTCGCGACCTCGAAGACGTCGACGCGGAGCTCGCGGAACTCGCGGCGGCCCTCGCGGATGCATCTACCATCCTCGCCGAGGCCGCGGCCAACGTGCCCTCGGCGCTGATCGAAGGCGAATCTTCGACCGAGTCCGTCGATGCCGACAAGGACGCGTACGAGATGTTCTCGGAGATTCCTCCGCCCATGGACGAAGAGTCCGAAGAGGCCGAGCCTGAAGCGGAGTCGGAGCCGGAGCCCGAGGCGGAGCCGGAGCCCGAGGCGGAGCCGGAGCCGGAGCCGGAGCCGGAGCCGGAGCCGGAGCCGGCACCCGAGCCCGAGCCCGAGCCGGAGCCGGCGCCCGAGCCCGAGCCGGAGCCCGAGCCCGAGGTGGGTGATGCGCTGGCTGTGGACGCACTCTTTGAGGACGTGCCCGAGGCTGCCGCCCTCGCCGATGCGTCGTCCGTTGGGGGCCTCGCGGACCTCTTCGCCGATGACGTGATGGCCGATGGGGGGGACGAGCCGATCGCC
>JAFDCW010000178.1 GCA_019312705.1 Deltaproteobacteria bacterium | reverse complement strand
GTTCCTCAGGTTGGACAAGCAGGCCAGGTCGAGCGGGCGGCGGGAACCCACGCTTCTGAGCGACAGCGAACGAAGCTGCGTCATGCCCGCGAGCACCTCGAGGTCGGGCTGCTCGAGGTAGCCGCCCAGGACATCGAGGTGCTCGAGACGAGGCAGACCTGCGATCTGGCGGACCTGGCCTTCGTCGTTCGGTTTGAAGCGTAGCCATCGCAGTCCTGTCAGTGTGCCGAGCGCGTCGAAGTCGGTGGCGCGGCAGAAGGCGTCGAGCACCTCCAGCTGGTCCAACCCACGAATCTCTCTGAAGTCGGCCGACTCGGTGACCACGAGGTGACGAAGAGCTCGCTGGTGTTGCAGCTCCTCCAAGATCGGAACGCGGAGCATCTTCATTCCGGTCATGTTCACCCACACCTGCTCGGTTTCGCGGAAGTAGATCCCCAGAGGGGAATGTGTCCTGGTGCATGACCGTTTTCGTTCAGGTCAGGGAAAGAACGACAGGCCGTGGCGCGCGAACGTCGCCCCGTTCCACTCGGATGAGCTCGGAGGCGGATTGCGGGTAGGGAAGTGCCCCGTTCACGGCCTTTTCGGAAGCCGCAAGATGCGTCGCCCGGAGTCGTCGAAGGCGTTGCAGTCTTCGAGGGTGCGGGTGAGTGCCGACAGGTCTGCAAAGTCGAGGCGCGAGGAGAACTCGTGGGCGCGGTTCAGCATGCGTACGTAGTCCCGGGGTGCCTGGTCCCGGGAGAGGCGCCGGAGGGTGCCGAGGTAGTCGGTCCGGTAGGCGGTGGCGATTAGGATGCGTGCTTCGCCGCCGGCCCAGAGCTCTGCGTTCATCATCGCCCGGGCCAGTCGCCCGTTGCCATCGTCGAAGGCATGCACTTCGGCGACCATGAACATCATGAACGCGGCGCGCTGAAACGGCGTGGTGAGCGTGTCGAAGAGGGATAGGCCCTGCTCGAAGGTTCCTTCTACGAGCTCCGGGGCTACGAAGTGGGTATTGCCGGCGCGGTTGGCGCGTTCCTTGAATTCACCGGGGCGTTTGTCTGGCCGACCGACGAGCAAGGTCGCGTGGCGCCTAGTGAGCATCGCGGCGAAGGCCTCGTAGCCGGCGACGTCGCTGGCGCTCACTCGCATCTCCGACTCGTCTCTCAGGAGCTCGAAGGTTCCCCGGATGTCGTGGGCATCTTCGGGTCTCGCCCGGGGGAAGTCATTGCCCAGGACGATGCCCGCGGCCTCGGCGATTTCGAAGCGTGTGCCCTCGATGAAGTTGGAGAAATAAGCATCGATGAAGGCGAGGTGCTGGAGTGCGTGTCCGAGGAAGTGGGGTGCGGGGCGGGTGGTCTGGCCCCACTCGTTTTGCAGTTCGTCGCGCAGCACCTCGAAGAGTGCGATGCGTCGTGCGTCGAAGGGCCTTCCGCCGGAGGCGCGCGCGAGAGCGGTTGGCGACGACAGGGGGGCTGCCCGCGACCGGAGAAGTGCGCCGACGACGGCATCGAGTTCGTCAAATGCGTCTTGGGCGTCGAGGGCAACGACGAGCGTCCTGGCGTGATCGCGGAGGGCATTCAGGTCGTCCTCTCCGCGCTCTTGGAGCAGGCGCTCGAGGCGAGTTTCGAGCTCGGCTCGTGGGAGGACCCGTGAGACACCACGGATCTTGGTGCGCTTGAAGTTCTCGAGAAACGCGCGGGCGTCCGAAGCCCGGTGCACGTCTAGGAACGACATGTCGTGGGGGAGCGGGCCGCCCCCTCGAATCAAGCGCAGCGTCAGTCCCGGCAGGCGGATCGTTCGCTCGTACCTGCCGGTGAGGAAGAGGGTGCCCTCGGCGGGCCGCATCTCGAAGGCAGAGCGATGGGAGATCACGGCGCCCGGACACAGAAGCGAGGCGACCTCGAGTGCACGCTGGGCGGTGAACCGCTCGAGGGGCGTGGTGGTGTCGGTCGTGTAGAGACGAGGGGCCACCTTGCGCAGGAGGCCGCGGCGCACAGCCCGGGAGACGTCTCTCGTGACGGTGTTGTCGGACCGGAAGAGTTCGGGAAGCCGGGCGACCCAGTCCTGGAGGGCTTCATGGGCTGTGCGTGGGGCTATCCTTGGCATTGAGGCCTCTGGCTCAGTTCTATTGTCAAGGATACGGGTTGATTGTCAAGGATAGCTAGTTCGGGGGTGGGCGCCCAGGAGGGGCGGGATGCGGACAATCAGCAATCATAGGCCCTCTTGCACGGTCTCTCGAACGGTGACCATGAGCCGGCTATGGACCGTCGGCAAATCGTCTTCCTGGTGCTGGCATCGGTGATGCTGGTGAGCGTTTCCGCGGCCTGCAACACTCGGCGCCCAACCCGCGGCCGACGACGTTGCTCACCATCCCGACCTTGGCGGATGCCTTGGGCTCTTCGGGGGGGGGAGGGTCGTCACCGCCCCAGCACCTCGCCCTCGTCGAGGTCCAGCTCGACCCGGAGCTTCCACTTGGCCCCTTGGCGCTCTGCTCGGACCGTGGCCGACGGCGCGCCCCGGCGGCGCATCATGGCTTGCAGCGTTCGGGCGATGCCCCGGGCGTGGCGGGTGTCGGCGTCGGTTGGTCGCGGGGCGGCCGTGACGCGCTTGGTGGCGTTGCGGAGGTCGGCGACGGTCATGCTCTTGACGCGCTTGCCGTCGATCATCGCGTTGGACTGGGCCAACCTTCGGGCGACGTCGGGGGCGGGGGTTGCCGCGGTGAAGCGCACGAGGGCGTAACCCACTTCGACGCCGAGGCTGAGGGCTATCGCCTTGGGGTAGGCTTCGACGACCGTGATGAGCTTGAACGCCTGCACCCGCGCCATCAGCCGGCGGCCCGTCAGCAACGCGTCGAAGCTGTCGTAGCCCATCGCGCGATACACCTGACTCCGCGACAGCTTCTGGAGGTTCAGGCCGATCTCGTAGAAGTCCTCGGCGATGCGTTCACGCCGTGCCGCGATGTCGGCGATGAGCGCTTCGCCCATGGCCCGCCTCGCGCGACCCGTCGATGGCACCCTCGCCAGCGGCACGACGGGGCCAGCGTTGATGGACGTGCGGACCCGAGAGGGCCGAAGAGGCGTTCGAGGCATGTTGGGCTCATTTCGGGATTGTTTCGGGCTTAAGGTAACTGGCTGAAACTATAGGATATGCGGGCCAAGATGTTCAGTCCTGAACGTCGTGCCGTGGGGGGGGCGCTGTTTGGGGTGTGGCGGAGCGGGCTGGGCTCCGAGGAATCGATGAAATGCGCGAAGAGCGTCCCGCTACATCGGACCGCACAGTACGGCGGGGATCACGCCTCGGTTGTTTCCGTCGCGGCACTCGAAGACTTCGCCGCCCAATGTGCTCGGCTGTCTTCAGTGCGCGGACGGGCGATAACCCGTTCAGCCTCAGACGAGTCGCACCACGATGTTGCAGGCAGCGGTGCCCCGCTTGCCTTCGTCCAGGGCGCGCCGTAGCTTCCCGCGCGCTGGGACGCCATGAGAACAACGCACATGCTGACGCCACTGCTGCTCGTCTTCGTCGCGGTCGGGTCCGCATGCGGGGGGGAGTCGCCGGGCGACGTCGATACCGGACCCGTCGGTGATGCAGGCCCCGTCGGCGACGGCGCGACCGACTCGGACGCAGCCCGACCACCCGCGCCCGTCATCCCAGACCTGGCGTGTTGGCCTGACCCCGCATCCACCGCGATATCCGAGCCCAACCCGTCGGCGCGAGCGGACGCTTTCAAGGCATTCTACCGCGAGCGGTCGAGTCGGGTGCTCGTCTCCGTCAACCGTTTTGCTCTCGGCGGCGACGCGTCGGCGGCGAACTTCTTCGGGCGCTCGGCCGTCGCGCGGTCAGGTGACAACTACGAGGTCATCCTCGGCCCGGACAACAACATGCCGATGTGCATGTCCCTCTTCGCCACCTACAAGCTGTACCAGGCGCTTGGGGGTCGCGACTTCGAGCTCTCGCTGATTCGCATGCTGCGCGGGGCGGCCTTCAACGAGGCCGTCTCGGGGCACCCGGGCCTCACCACCCGCGAGGCGCTGCCCGGATGGACCCGCGTCACCGACGGCGTCGCCGACACGGTCACGAGGACTCGTCTCGGCACACCGCTAGACCCCCCCGTTGCACCACCGCCCGGACTCGAACAGGAGATCCTCGACAGCTTCTACGAGGGGGTGCGTTTCACCTATCGCGAGAACCCCGAAGACTTCTTCTTCCGGTTCATGCCCCTGCACGACACCGGGTCGTTTTCCGCCACCTATGTGTTCTCGGAGCTTGACGGCAGTCCGGCGTTCATCCGGCAATCCGACTGCTGCTCGTCGTTTGTGCGCTCCGAGAGGGGCCCCTGGGCCGGAGCATGGTGGGGTAACCACAATTCCCGCGACAACTTCACCGACGTCGCCATGGGCTTCCTCGCCGCCATGGACATTCGCCGGATGGCCTGCGTGCCCACGGACCTACGGAACGCGGCACAAAGCGCCGTCGACGCGGCCCGGCGCACGGGTGACAGCATCGTGGCCCACGGGAACGTCTTGATGACCGTCGACGAGTGGCACGACTACAATACGCTCAGCCCCGCGGGTCAGCGGAACCCCGACGGCGAGGAAGAGCCCCAGGACCTGGGCAGCCTCAACTCGTGCGCCATGATCTACCTCGCTCACGCCATCTCGAGCGGCGGCTTGAGGTCTCCCGTGCCCGAGACGCCGCTGGCAGGCGCTTCGGACCTGGCTGGGTTCGGGCTGATCCTGACCTCCCTCGGCTTCCCCTCCGACGGGACACCCAACTCGTGCAGCTCCATCGATGAGGCGTTCGGTGGCGTGAGCTGGGCCGATATCTCCGGGCCGATGATCCACGGTGTCCTCGACATGTTCGGGCCTGACATGCTGTTGGGGATCATCGACACCACCATGGACGATTTCGCCGAGATGTTGATCGGTCCCGTCGCGCTCGCGTCGTATGCCCGCATGACGGAAGACGCCGCGCTCTACGACGAGGCCATCGCGAATCTGAGGCACCTGTTGCGGTTTCAGGGCGTGGTGGAAGAGATCGTACGTGACGATGGGGATCCGAATCGGATCGCCCGGCTCGAGCAGATGCAGTACATGGGCGGCGTCTATACCCGGATGTTCGCCTTGGACAGCCCCCTGTCTATCGTCGCCGGATTCGGTCGCGGGGAGGAGCACACGCGCGCCCTCGAGGCCCCGCTTGCCTTGGCGGACACAGCCAGTGCACCACTCATTGGCGACGGGGAGATTCAGGCGAGGGTCGAGGCTCATCTGTTCAGCATCACGGAGCGCGCGCCCTGGAGGGTGGAGCGCTACCGGGATCGGTTCGGATCGACCCCGCCGGTGCGGCGCGCCGGTGCGGGATACGAGGCCGTCCAGGCCGACGGCACGTGGGGGGCCGTCGAGAACCCACACCACACGGTGTTCAACTTGGGGCCGTTTGACCTCTGGTTCGAAGCGGCGCTGTGCATCGACAGCCCCCAGACGTTGGACTGCACCTGGGCCAGGCTGGGGTGCACGCACGTCGACCTCGATGACAACGGCGGCGTGAATGGGGCTGACATCGCCCGATTCGACACCCTGCGCGGCGGATTCCCCGACGGCACGGAGTGCAGCGAAGGCAACGGGTGGTGCGATCGCGCCGACCTCGACCAGAGCGGTGCGATCGATTCAGATGACCGGGCATTCCTCGATGCGGCCCAGGGCTGCATTCCCTGATGGGACTCGATTCGCTCGCGTAAACCTCGCACGTTAGGTCCGCTGGGACGACCTCGATGGACTTGTCGCCCTTGCCCGCGCCCCTCGCGGCCGCTACATGCCGCGGGTGAGCGCCGAACCCTGGACGATTCGCCGAATGGTAATGTGGATGGCGGAGGATTTCGCCAGGCGCGGCATCGAGAGCGCCCGCCTCGACGCGGACCTCCTGGTCGCCCACGCCCTCGATTTGCCTCGCGTGAGCCTCTACCTCGACCTGGACCGGCCGTTGATGGCCGACGAGCTCGCCAAGGTCCGGGCCCTCGTTCCGCGGCGCAGGGACCGGGAGCCCATCGCCTATATCCTCGGGCGCCGGGAGTTCTACGGGCGGTCCTTTTCGGTGAGCCCGGCCGTGCTCGTGCCGCGCCCGGAAACCGAGCACCTCGTCGAGTACACCCTCGAGGCCCTCGGCGCCCGGGACGAAGCCGCCGCCGGCCCCGCCCAGAATACCGTGCACATCTTGGACCTCTGCACGGGGAGCGGCTGCGTCGCGGTGACCCTCGCCGCCGAGCGACCGGATGTGCGCGTGGTCGGGACCGACATCTCGGACGACGCGGCGGAGGTCGCACGGCAGAACGCCGAGAGTCTCGGCGTCGCGGACCGGGTGGAGTTCCGCGTTGGGGACCTCTTCGGTGCGGTCGATGAAGGTGCGCGCATCGCCGCGATCGTGGCGAATCCTCCGTACATCACCGATGCGGACATCGCTCAGCTCGATGCCGACGTGCGCGACCACGAGCCGATGCTGGCTCTCGCCGCCGGCGCGGATGGCCTCGACATCATCCGCCGCATCGCCGCAGGCGCACTTCAGCATCTCGAGGCCGGCGCACCCCTGGCCCTCGAGGTCGGCTACGACCAGGGGAAGGTCGTCGCCGATCTTCTCCGCGCGGCGGGGTATGACGACGTCGTCGTGCATCCCGACCTGTCCGGCATCGGCCGGGTGGTGATCGGTCGGCGTCCCGCCGAATAGACCCCCGCCCTCAGAGCTCGAGTTCGGTTCCGTCGGGCAGCTTGGAGAGCGCGGCGATGGTGAGGCGGTGGTCGCCTTCCCAGCGCATCTCGAACGTCAATTCGACGGCGTCGCCGACCGCGAGGCCGTGCATCGATACGCTGTCGGGGCGGTAGAAGGCCATGGTCATGGTCATCATGCCGACGGTCTCCCCGTCGCGGTTCTTGAAGTCGGCGATCTCCTCGTGCTGGATCGAGACCTCGTCGCCGATGACGTCAGCGATGCGGCCGCGGACCGTGTAGGTGGCGTCGGCCGGGGCCGTGACGGCGGTGGGGGCTGAGCCCGCTCGGCTGGTCTCTTCGCAGCCCGAGAGGGCCGCCAGGGCCCCGACTGCGGTCAGGATGCAGAAGATGGAGAATGCGGACGCGAGGGGAAGGCGTAACATGCGGGCGATGTGTCCCCCGAACTTTGCCTCGTCAAGGGGTAACGCCATGGGCGCGAGAGCGTAGGGTCCCCCGTGATTGAAGGATCGTGCTCCATCGTGCGTACCAACCCCGTGGCTCGTCAGACCCTGGCCCGCATCAGCAACCCTGTGGCGCTCTCCGCGATGGTGCTCGGCCTGCTCATGTCGGCGGTTCCAGGGGCGGCCCAGGCCCTCGACGCGGGCCCGTGGCAGCGCGTCCTGACGGCTCACGCCCGGGGCGGCGGCTTCGACTACGCGGGGCTTCGGGCCGATCCCGAGCGCCTCGCAGATCTGAACCGCTTCGTCGAAGCGGTGGGCGCAATGAACGACGACGAAGGCCTCGCGTCCTGGCTCAATGCCTACAACGCCCTCGTCGTGCACGCGATCACCACCCGCTACCCCCTCGACTCGGTCCGCGACGTCGATGGGTTCTTCAATACCGTGACCCATAGCGTCGCGGGGCACTCCCGCACCCTAGACCACCTCGAAAACCAAATCATTCGCCCGCGTTTCCATGACGCCCGGATCCATTTTGCGCTCAACTGCGGCGCCCGGAGCTGTCCGGCCCTCTCGCCTCGGGCCTTCAC
>JAFDCW010000177.1 GCA_019312705.1 Deltaproteobacteria bacterium | reverse complement strand
TAGGGCACGGCTTCCGCGTCTTTGAAGAGCTCGTAGGTGACGCCCGCGGGCAGCGGGGTCACCTCGACGAGGGGGCGGCGGTCCCAGCTCCTCGGACACGTCGTCAGGGTTGGCGCGGTGGGCGGAACACAGGACGACGTCGCGGTCACCGTGGTCGTGCAGCACGAAGTCTCGCCCTCGTCGTCGGTGACGCAGAGGCGGAGGGTGTAAGAGCCCGCGGCGTCGGGGGTGAAGCTCGCCGCAGCCGCGCTCGGCGGCGAAGGCATCGCGCTCGACCCAACCGGCGCCGTGATGACGCTCCATAGGTACGATACCGCGCCTCCATCAGGGTCCGCGCCCGATCCCGAGAGCGTCAGGCCGGCTCCCACGGCCGCCGACTGGGCGGCAGGGCACATCACCGTCGGCGGGACACAGACCCCGCCCTCATCGGCGACGCCGTCGCAGTCGTCGTCCAGGCCGTTGCACATCTCGGCCGAGGGGCCCGTCGCCCCGCCGCACGCGCCCCACGCCCCCGAAAGATCGCAGCTCTCGGTGCCCGCGGCGCACTCGCCGACATTGGACCCGCAGCTGCGCGTTTGGCCGTCGATGCAGAGGCACCCCTCGTCGACCGCGCCATCGCAGTCTTCGTCGATCGCGCCGTCGCAGAGCTCTGCCCCGGGGCCCGTCCCGCCTGCGCACGTTCCCCAAGCGCCCCCCGCACAGGTCTCCGTTCCGCTCACACAGGCCCCGAGGTTCGTGCCGCAGCTCCGCGAGAGCGCTTCGTCGGTCATCGCGTCGCAGTCGTCGTCCGCGCCATTGCACGTCTCGGGGGATGGGCCGGTTCCTCCGGAGCACATTGCCCAGCGCCCCGAGGCATCGCAGACCTCGACGCCGGCGACGCAGGCTCCGACGGATATTCCGCAGGGGCGCATCGTGCCGGTGACGCAGCCGCATCCGTCGTCGACGACGCCATCACAATCCTCGTCGCGCACCCCATCGCAGAGCTCGGGCGACGGCCCAGCGCCGCCCAGGCAGGCCCCCCAGGTTCCCATCACGTCACAGGTCTGACCGCCGAAGCTGCACTCCCCCGCATCGGTCCCGCAGTTGCGCATCGCGCCGGCCGTACAACCGCAGCCTTCGTCGGCGGCCCCATCGCAGTCGTCGTCGATGACCCCATCGCAGAGCTCCGGCGTCGGGCCGGTCGCACCGGCGCAGCTTCCCCAGACCCCCGTCGCGCACGTCTCCGTGCCGGTCGCGCATGCGCCCACGTTGGTCCCGCAGGTGCGGACTAGGCCGTCATCCACGGCACCGTTGCAGTCGTCGTCGGCGTCGTTGCAGAGCTCCATCGCGGGCCCCGTCGCCCCCGTACAAGCGCCCCATGCTCCCGCAGCATCGCAAGTCTCGGTGCCCGAGACGCACGCGCCAACGGCCGAGCCGCAGCTGCGTACGGTGCCGGTCAGACAGGCACATCCTTCGTCGACCGATCCGTCGCAGTTCTCATCGAGGATCCCGTCACAGAGTTCGGTCATCGGCGTCACCCGCCCTGAGCACGCACCCCAAGCTCCGGCCGCGCAGGCTTCGGTGCCGAACATGCAAACGCCGATGTCCGTCGTTCCGCAGCTGCGAGTCAGGCCTTCATCGGTCGTCGCGTCGCAGTCGTCGTCGACGCCGTTGCAGGTCTCTGCCGCCGGGGATGACGCCCCGGCGCACATCTCCCAGGCCCCCGCGACGCAACTCTGCATGCCGGCGCTGCAGGCGCCGATATCGCTCCCGCATGCGCGCATGGCTACCTCGTCGGAGTCCCCGTCGCAGTCGTTGTCGAGTCCGTCGCAGATCTCTTCGGCTGGGGATACGCCGCCCTCGCAGCCGCTCCAGATGCCGTCAACGCAAAGCTCCGCGCCGCGCGAGCATGCCCCAACGTCGCTTCCACACACGCGCGAAAGCGACTCGTCGACCGTCCCGTCGCAATCGTCGTCGAGGGCGTTGCAGACCTCCACCCCGGGGCCCACCGCGCCCTCGCAGTCGGTTCGGCCGCCGTCGACGCAGGACTGCACGCCGGCGGTGCATTCGCCTTCGTCGGTGCCGCAAGGCAGAGGCGGGTCTCCATCGAAGCACTCACAGTCTTCATTCGAGGCGCCGTCGCAGTCTTCATCGACGCCGGCGACGTCGCACACTTCGTCTGTGCCGACGACATCGCCTTCGCAGAGCCCGAAGGTCCCGAACTCGAAAGACCCGGTACAGACCATCGTGCCGTCGCGACACGCCCCCACCCGCCGCCCCGTCGGGTTCCCAGAGAAGCAATCGCTCACCTCGCCGGGCACGCAGGCACACGCTTCGTCGACGAGCATGTCGCAATCGTTGTCGACCTCGTCGTCGCAAACCTCGGCGGTGCACTCGCGGCCGGGGCCGCCATCGGGCAGCGCGGCGTCGACCATCACCGTGCCGGAGTCAGGGCGCGGCGGCACCCCGGTGTCGATTCCCCCGTCGGGAGGTGTGCCCGAGTCGGGGAAGCTGAAGCCGGCGTCGTCGTCGGGCATGACGCCGCGGCTGCAGGCCGTGGCAGCGAATGCGGCAACAAGAAACCCAAGCCTCGCACACCGCGCCATCGCACCTCCGGACGAGGGCGACGGTACCACAAGCCTGGGGGGGGGCTGGCCCGGCGAGAATCCCGGGCGCACTACCCGTCGGTGCACGAGTCCATTGAAATCGTGATCTCGGTCGTCTCGCAGGCCGTGACGGTCACCTCCGTCGGGGAGGACGTCGAGCAGCCATCGGGCGACCGAGCTGTGACCTGCCAAGGGCGGTCGACCTCTACGGGGTTTTCCGTACAGCCATCCTCGCCGACGCGCCCCTCGTACGGGACGTCCGTCGGGCTCTGAATCATCGTGACCGTCGCCGTAGGGCTGACGAATTCACCCAGCTCCAGCACACATACGCGGAGGATCGCTCGACCATCGCAGGCATCCGCGGCGCCTCCAGCATCGGCCGCACCGGTGTCGTCGCCGCACCCGACGAGAAGTGTGAAAAGCGACAGCGCGATGAGTTTGTGCAACATGCAGGTCACCATTCAATGCAGCTCGACAGCGGGGGGCTCCGAGGCCAATCGTAGCATCTCGTCGAGGTGGAAACAGGAGCGGGCCGGCGCAGGTGTCTGCCCGGCGCGCCGCTACCTTGGCGGCTTCGGCTGAGATGCGTTGCTCTCGACGGACTAGGGCCACTACTTGGAGCGGGGCGATGTGCTCGGACAAGCCCAGGCCCAGGCCGCGTCGAGGTCGCGGTGCTCAGCCGTCCTGAGGCTGCCTCGGTTGGCGATCGCTGGTTCGAGGATGGCTCGCGCTTCGTGGAACTCTGCCCGCTCCGCCGATGACGTGGCCCTACCGAACCGCCACGCGCGCGAGCATGGCGCGGCGCAGGTGCCGCGGCGTGGGGACTGCCTGCACGGTTGCGAGGCCCTCGATGGCGTTGGCGGGAAGCCAGTAGAGGATTGCGTCCGCGACCCGCGGACCATACGCCCGATCGTCGTCTGGCTGGTCTTCTTCCGATACCGGCCCCCCAAAGAGTGCTTCGTCCCAAGCACGCATGAACACATCGGTCTCCGGGGCCGTCAGGCCGTGAGCTGAGACGTCTGCACGGAGCGCCCGTCGGGCGGCCTCTACCCCCTCCCCCGCGCCGCCTGGGCTCGGGATGGTGACCGTTTCTCCGATGGCCGGAACAGGCACGCGGGTCGCATTCGTCACGTTGGTTTCTGCCCGCCAGCGGACCCTCCAGATGGCCCCGATGCCGTCGTGCCACGCTCGGTTGTGCACGACTACGTCCTCTCCTCGAAGGCTGACCTCGAGAGGCATCTCCGGCGCCTCATCCGCACGCAGTCGGTAGAAGAGCAGTGGCAGGCGCTGGTCTTCATGGGCGAGGCACGCCGCGTCGGCGGTCTCGTAGCGGGCGAGCTCGGCGGTCTCGCAGTAGTGGTCGGGCGGATCGCACTCGGCCGGGTAGCTTCTCGGTTCCGGGCACTCGCCGGGCTCCACCTGCACGGCCCAGGAGAGCTCGCCGTCGACCAATGGCCAGTGCTCCGCGACCTCTAGCCCGGGGCCGGGCGTCACCGTGACCCGGAGCGCCATCGCCTGCTGCGCGTGCACGTAGAGCACGGGCTTTTCGACGGCGATGTGGTCGACCCTGTAGTCGACCACGTCTCCGGGGCCCGCAGCGAGCTCGAAGCCGTTGGGACCGATGCTGACCAGGCCCCACTCGTGCAGGTCGTAGGCGTTGACGGAGGGCGTGGTCGACGGGCTCGGGGGCGCCGCCTCGGTTGCCGTGGCGGGCGAGCCCCCGCAGCCCAGCGCGAAGCCGCCAAGGAA
Organism: Deltaproteobacteria bacterium; assembly: GCA_019312705.1. Next base: position 3,394 of record JAFDCW010000177.1, on the reverse strand, counting down.
GAGCAGTGTGGCATTCATCTTTTTCATCATATCCCCATCGGGAGGTGGCGGCTGTTCAGGGGCGATCCTCTAAGCAGAGAACCCGGAAGTCGGCCGAGCAAAGCGCGAGCGGCCCAGAGAAGAAGTCGTGGGCCGCCCCCGCTCTGCCGGTCCGGCCGCGGGCGAGGGGGAGGACGGCGCTCCACTGGCTGCAGTGCGACGAGCTCGACGTGGCGGATGGACTGCTCGCGCCGAACCAGACGCGGAAGTTTCCGTATGAGAACCCGTCCGCAGTGACGGAAAGGCTCGACTCGAGGGACGCCGCCGCAACGTCCGCAAGGGTGCTCGCTACGAGGATGCCGTCTGGTCGATACCAGGGCCCCGTGAAGGTGAGGCGGGACACCGCGTTTTCGCCTCCCCTCGGCGTGACGAGTGCCTTGAAGCTCCCCCCAAGACCGGCGCCCGTGGCCGCGTCGGAGCAGAGCGTATCCAACGCGGCGATACCCATACGGCCATTGCGCGTGTCGTTGGAGACGAACGCCAGGGCGGCGCCCTCCGGCGGGGGCGCGGGGACCAGCTCCCGGATGATTCCCGTGCCGAAGCAGTAGATGCCCAGGTTGGCGGAGCACGCCGCCGGGCTCGCGAGGTCCAGGTCGACCCAGCGGGCCGTCCCGTCACGAGCGTCCCCCCGGACAGCCACCAATGCGCTGGTGTCGGCCCAGTTCCCGCAGCGCAGGGCTGCCTTCGTCAGGTCCGGGTTGGTGGCCGTCATGACGCGGCCCTCGGCTGGCGGTATGCCCAGCTCGGAGAGACCCACGGGATAGTAGATTTGCCCCGAGGCGATGTCCGAAACCTCATCACCGAAGGGCCGTCCGTCGACCCGCACCCAACCCCGAGAGGTCCCCAGGCGATCGCGCGCATCGGCGTCGCTCGTTGACAAGAGCGCGACGTAGCTCATGGGCCTCGGAAGACCCGCCTCCGTCGCGTGCGTTTGGCAGATTATGTCGGCGCCGCCGAGGCCGCCGAGGCTGCCGCCCTGGTAGGTCCTCGAGGTCACGAAGACCACGTTGTAGAGGTCGAGGGGGGAGGGGCCCGCGTCAGGGGCGTCGCTCGCCGCATCTCGGGTCGCGTCAGCGGCCGAGTCCATCGAACCATCCATCGAACTATCCATCGAACCATCCAGGGACCCGTCCGGGCCCCCGTCGGTGCCGCCGTCCGTGCCACCGTCCAAGCCGCCGTCGGCCCCGCCGTCCCGAAGCCAGACATCCAAGGTCAGCGTCCGCCCCGCCTCGAATGCGCCCGGAACCGTGACGGAGGCCACCGCGCGCTCCCCGTCGAAGGCCGACACCGCGACCTCGAAGGTCCTCGTCGCGTCGCCATTCCCGGGCACGATGGCGATGTCTACGGGGAACGAGAGCGGGTTTGTTTCTCCGTCCCCGTAGGCGAGGGTTTCCATGGCATCCGTCTCCCCTCCGGGTGTCATGCCGGTCACGACCACCTCGATGCGGGTCGCCGCGGCTTGGATGCCCGGCTCGGCGCGGACGACCGCCGTGACCTGGGTCCGCGGAGCTTCATCTCCGCACGCGGCGGCGACGCTGAGAAAAAGGGCGAGGGTGACGACGAATCGAGGACCGTCCATTAGGGATTCTCCAACGCCATCACGACGATGCCGAAATCGCCGGGCATCGGGGCCTGGGTCGAGGACCCAGCGGATGCGGCGACGGCGGCGCCGGTCACGACGCCGCCGACGACGAGCACGCCGACGAGGGTCCAAAACCACCAACTCGTCAATATCGAAGAGTCGTGATCACCCGCGAGATCGTCGTCCGCCGAGCTCACCTGGGCTTCCGCCGTTGGGTCATCCCCGGTCTCGCTGGCGGCGGCGGTCTCCGCTGGGGAAGGCACGTCGTCGGCCGGCTGCACGGCTGCCTCGCGGAGGGCCCGGATACGGTTCTCGACCGGTACGCGGTTTTGCGCGTCCGTGACCTCTGCGAGGTATTCTTCGAACGCGGCGAGGGCGACGTCGTCGAGGCGCAGGCGGTCGGCCGCCATGCCGATGTTGTAGAGAAGCTCTGGCCGTTGGCTTCGCTCGTGGGCCTCCTGGAAACGAGCGAGGGCCTCCTGATAGCGCCCTTCGTCGAAAGCCACGCGCCCCGCGACGTAGATCGCGCGCGCCTCGCTATCCGCCTCCCCAGCCGCGACCGCTGCTTCGTCGGCGTCCCCGCCGTCCGCCGTATCCTGCGCCGACGCATTGGCGGAAAGGCAAGAGACCAAAACAAAGGCGAAAGTGAGCATCCCCGAGCGCACGTCCATGCGTGGAGCATCGGGTCAATCGCACAATAATGCCAGCGCCGCCGCAGAGGCCCGGGCCCATCTGACGCGACACGGGTCCCTAGGTTCGGTACGGTATGGCTATGGGTGCCCCGAACCTGCGCTTGTGGTTGGCCCTGCTGGTCGCCGGAAGCAGCCTCTTCTGGACGGAATACGTGCACGCCCAAACCACTCGCTGCGTGCGGGAGGCTGGCGATCATTGCTGGCAGTGCGCGGACCTGCCTGAGGGCTACCTGTCGACTGTTTCGGGGGGCCGGGGGTTGCCGCTGTGACGCGGCGCCGGGGGCACGGGCGCACTTCCCCTGGCACTCTTCTTCGTCGCCGTCGCGCTAGCGCGCTTGCGCCCCTCGACAAGGGAATAGACAGAGGCGCGACGCCGCGACAACGGGCTCCGTGAGGATCCAGCCCCAAGATACCGTGCTCAGCATGGGGGCTGGCGACATCAATGCCCTTTCACGAGAGTTCAAGGGTAGGTCGGCCCACCGACCAGCGTAGGTACCCAACACTAGACCCATCCCCATCCGAATGGAGACGCCAGCGTTATGAGCAAAATCAACCCCACCGACATTGCGGTGGCTCTGAAGAAGGCGTGGACGAAGAGTTGCGGTGAACGTCCGCTGGATACGCGTGACCACGTCCTGGCGTGCTCCGACGAAGGAAACGAGAAAGCGGCTGGCGCTTTCTTAGATGCCGCGGGTGATGCGTGGTGGGTCCCGCTTTTCCGTGAGCGCAGTGAGGCAGCAGGACAAGCCGTTCTCGAGACTCCCATTCAGGAGGAGTCGGATCTGGAGCACTACTTGGAGGTCGCGGCCCTCGTGCCGAGCCTCCGTGACGCCGCCCTCGACCGGTTCGAGCAGGCCGCGACGAGCTGGGTGGAGGCGCTGCCGCAGGGCCACTACACCCAAGGCATGCACATCGGCAGGTTTGCCGAGCTGGCTCCAGGTCGGGCGCGGAGTTTCGTGGCCCGATTTCCGGCGCTCCTCGAGCCTCGAGGAATCGATTTGAAGGGGCGTCAGCCAGCGGCCCTCTGCGTCGCCCGGTTGTTGTCCGAGAGCTTTGCAGAGACGATGCCGCTCGTCGCGAC
>JAFDCW010000882.1 GCA_019312705.1 Deltaproteobacteria bacterium | reverse complement strand
CGACGCCGTCGACGTCGGAGACCGTGAGCCCCGCCGCGTCCTTCTCGACGACCGCGAGCCCGCCACCGGCGAGGCCGATGACGAAGAGATCCGCCTGGCTCGCGAACGGGACCAGCTCCTTGGCTCCAGTGAGCTTGCCACCATCACCGAGCTGCCACTGATCCGGGTTCCAAAGGCTTCCGTCCTCGGCGAACGCGATCGTGCCGAGCGCCTCACCCGACGCGAGGCGCGGCAGATACTTGGCCTTCTGCTCGTCGCTCCCCGCGATGTCGATCGCGGCGCCGGCGAGCGCGTGCGAGAAGAACGGCACCGGGGCCGCGGTCTCGCCGAGGGTCTCGTTCACGAGCGCGAGATCGAGGATCTCGAGCCCCGCGCCGCCATGCTCTTCCGGCAGATGGAGCCCGGCGACGCCGAGTTCGGCGAGACCCTTCCAGAGCACCGGATCCCAGCCACTCTCGTCGTCGAAGAGCTCGCGCAGGCGGCTCATCGGGCATTCGTTCTGGATGTACTGCTTCACCGTGTCCTGGAGAAGCTCCTGTTCCTCGGATAGATCGAAATTCACTTTCCGGTCCCCCTGTTGGCCGCGGCGTCGCGGGGCAGGCCGAGGCCGCGCTCTCCGATCACGTTCCGCTGGATGTTTGCGGTGCCACCGGCAACCGCGATTCCGAGAGACCACATGTACTGGGAGATCCACGCGGACGCCTCAGTCGGGATCGCTCCCAGGTGGCCCCCGCTGCCAGTCCCCATCAGACCGTCGTCGCCGAGCAGGTCCAGGGACAGCTTGGCGACTTCGTGGCCGATGTTGCAGGAGTTCACCTTGTTCATCATCTGGATCAGGCCGGGGCTCTCCCCCTTGGCATCCGCGGTCAGCTGGCGATAACCGGACGTCACGTGCGCCTGCACGTAGCCGTCGATCATCGCGAGCCGCTGGCGAACCGTCGGATCCTCGATCGCGGGCTTTCCGTTGATCGTGCGCTTCTTCGCGAGGCTCACGAGCCCCTTGAACTGGGCCCGGGTCTGCGCGGCAGCGCCGATCGAGTTGCGCTCGTGCTTCAGCGTGGTGCGGGAGACGAGCCAGCCCTCGCCGCGCTTGCCGACGATCATGTTCTCGGGCGTGCGGACATCGGTCATGAACACCTCGTTGAAGTCCGCGGTGCCATTCATTTGCTTCAGCGGACGGATGTCGATGCCGGGCTGCTTCATGTCGATCAGCAGATACGAGATGCCCGCGTGCTTGCCCGCGTCGGGCTCGGTGCGAACGAGACAGAACATGTAGTCGGCCTGCTTGGCGCCGCTCGTCCAGATCTTCTGCCCGTTGATCACCCATTCGCCGTTGTCGAGTACGCCCTTGGTCTTGAGGCTCGCGAGGTCGGAGCCCGAGCCGGGCTCGGAGTAGCCCTGACACCAGACGAGTTCGCCGCGCAGGGTCGGCGGAACGAACTTCTCCTTCTGCCAGGGCTCGCCGCGGTCGAGCAGCGTCGGGGCCAGCATCATCGTGCCGATGCCGCGGGCTTCGGTCGGCGCCCAGGCCTTGCCGAACTCCTCGCGGATGACCTGCGCCTTGAGAACGTCCGGCTCCTGCTCCGAGCCGCCGTAGGCCTTCGGGATGTTGCGGTAGAGATAGCCGGCGTCGATCGCGCGCTGCCGGAACGCCACGTCCCGCTCGGCTCCTTCCAGCTTGGCGTCGTCGCCAGTCAGGGGCCAGTTGCCCTTGAGGAAGGCTTTGACTTCGTCGCGGAAGCCCTCCATCTCGGTGCCATAGCTGAGATCCATGGATCGCTCCTTCGTGAGAATGGCGTCTTGGGGGAAAGGTCTGTCGGGCAGCTGCCGCGAGGCCGCTTGCCCGCGAAAAGGTGGACCCAGCAGTTCGGGGTCGGTCGACGATTCTCTCGATCATTGACATCCGAGTCAACCCGCGAACGTTCCCGCGCAGGGCCGAGCGTGCCCTAGCGCCTCATCCCCCATGGGGCATCGAGCGTGCCCCGGTTCAGGCCAGACGCTCGGGGGGCCGACGAGAGGAACCCGGGCGCTCGCATGTCGCGAACCGCGGACGCCTGAATGGACGCCGACGGCCCGGCGGGAGAATCATGCTCCGAGAGCTGGAACAGAGCCCTCTGGCCTTCGCCGACCGCCTCCGACGCGCCGGGCGACGACGCGCGATGTTCGTCTTCGATCCCGATCGAGATCGCCTGCGCGCCTCCCACCCCGACCTCGAAGCCCTCGCGGCCGGCCTTCCGATGGCCTGCCCCGACTGGAATCGACACGCGGCGATCTTCCTCGAAGTCGGCCCCGAGACCGGAATCCTGTACGGCGCGTTCTTGCATCACACCACGCGCGGTCAGGCCCAGGGCGGTCTCCGCCATTCGCAGTACGAGACCTTCGGCGACTTCATCGCGGACGGACTCCGGCTCTCGGCGGGCATGGGTCGCAAGTGCGCGCTGGCAGAACTCTGGTGGGGCGGTGGCAAGGGCATCATCGCCGGCGGCGAGGGGGCGGCGACACTGGGCTC
>JAFDCW010000176.1 GCA_019312705.1 Deltaproteobacteria bacterium | reverse complement strand
ATAGGAGGGTAGGGAATCGCCCGCCTGTCCGAAGACGGCGCTACCCCCTTTTCGCCGACTACAGCAGGTCGGCGAAGGCCTTGCCGAACTCGAGGGGGGTGGGGCGGTCTTTCCAGTCCATGTCCGTCGCCGCGCGCATGAGCTTCACGAGGGCCGCGGGGTATTCGCCGAGGTGGTCGATGTTCTCGAGGGGGGCGCGCTGCATGTGGGCGACGATGCGCTGGCGGGGGTCTTCGATCTCTTCGAAGAACTTGTGGCCGGTCGTGACGTTGTAGATGGTGCCGGCGAGGGCGTAGACGTCGGCGCGTCCGTCGAGTTCGACCGGGTCGAGGACCTGCTCTGGGGCGATGTAGCCGGGGGTGCCGGCGACGAAGCGTCCGCCGACTTCGGCAGAGACGCGCTGGGCTCGCACCATGCCGAAGTCGATGACGACGGATGAGAGCGGGGCCGCGTTGGCCGGGTCGCGGTGCTTGTTGGGGTCGAACTTCACTCCGCCGGCGAGGGGCAGGCGCAGCCAGAGGTTGGCGGGCTTGATGTCCCGGTGGACCAGGCCGGCGTTGTGCAGCGCCGTGAGCCCGGCGCAGGTCTCGGGGACGGCCCGGTGCAGCTCGAAGAGGCTCATGCGCCCGGCGTCCGAGTACATCTGGAGGTCGGCGCCGATGAGGTATTCGAGGATGAGGAAGGGCACGCCCTGGACGACGCCGCGGTCGATGATGTTGGCGACGTTCGGGTGGTAGAGACCGGCGAGGGCCCGGGCTTCGTCGATGAACGACGCGAGGATGCCCGCGCGCTCGGTCTCGGTGGCGTTTTCGAGGGCGTCGCGCTTCGGGATCTTGAGCACGAAGAGACGGTCCGCGCCGGGCTTGCGAACGAGCCAGACGGTGCCGATGCCGCCTTCGCCGAGCGGCCGAATCATCTCGTAGCCCTCGAACTCCTTGGGCTTCTCGAGCTTCTTCTTGGGGGGCGGCGGCGGCGTGCGCCGCATGGCGTCGGCGACCGCGACCTCGACGAGGCCTGATGCGAGGGGGCCGAGGGAGGCGAACCACACATCGAGCAGGGTCATCTCCCGGGCGCGGATGGCCCGGGCCATCACCGAGGCCATGCGGGGGGCGTTGTCGGACAAGGCGCGGGCGAGGGAGTCGTCGCTGGGCGCGTCGGTGGCCGCGTGCAGGGCCCGGACCGGGTCAGCGAGGGCCGCCTGCAGGCGTTCGGACGCCATGACCAGGCTGAGGCACTTGGCCTCGAGGTCCGCCATCGGGCCCATGGCCCCCTCGAAGCCGGCGAGGGCTGTGGCGAGGCCGGCGAGGGCCTCGGCGAGCTCCGTGTCTTCGGCTCGCAGCTCCGCGAGGGCTGCGGCGGCCTCCTGACCCCACGCGCCGTCGGCGGCGCCGGAGTCGATGGCGGCTCGGGCCGTTCCCGCGAGGTCGCAGCACTTTTCGAGGGCGCCGTCGGCGATCATCGGCAGGGCCGTCGCGAGCTGCGTCAGGATGGCGGGGCGGTCGATGACGAGGGCCCACCACGCGGCGAAGGGCCCGAGCCACGCCACATCGTCCACCTCGCCGAGGGACGTGCCCCGGGTGGTATCGACGAGGCGCCAGAAGATGCCGCTCAGGGCACTCTGGAGCGCGGGCGGCATCTCCCGGGAGCCGTCGGTGAGGCCCTGGAGCTTTCTCAGCCAGAGGCAGGTGGCGTGGGCCGTGGGGCCGCGCCCTGGGCCGAGGTCACGCTCGGAATCTGCGCTGCACGCGTCGAGGGCGTAGCCGCCGAGCTTCAGGGCGAGGACCTCGAGGGCGAGCAGCAATCGCTCGTCGGTGTCGCCCGCTTCGCGGTATTCGCGGACGATGTCGAGGAGCTCGGCCGGGGCGCCAGCGACGAGCTCCCAGGTCGGCAGAAGATCGGGCTCGGCGATGTGGTCGCCCTTGGGGCGCGTCGTGAGCATGGGTCCCCAGAGACGCAGGGCGAGGGACCGGGCGCAGCCTTCGAAGGCGTTGATGCCGGTCGCCCGGTGGCGCATCGAGCCGTCGCTGAAGACGATCCGGCGGGCTTCCTCGAAGGTCGGGGCGAGGGTCGCCGCGAAGCGGGCGGCGCGGGCGTCCGCCTCTTCGTCGTCGTACTGGGCGGCGAGGCGGACCAGATTCTCGAGGCCGATCTCGACGTCGAGGGGGTCGCGCTCGGCGCCGTCGACGGGGTCGGTGACGGCGATGAGCTCGAGCCAGCGGCGCCAATCGTCGACGTTGTCGGTATTGGCCCGGCGCGCCATCAGGCGGAGCTGGCGGTAGGGCTCTTCGATTTCGTCCCGAACCCCGCGCCGCCAGAGCGTGGCGAGGCCGCGGCCGAGGGCCCGGGCCGCGACGGCGCCGCCATCCCCGGCGATGATCCGGCTGGCCAGGTTCTCCCAAACCTTGCGGCGCTCGAAGAAGAGGTGAGGGGTGGCCGCGGCTGCGGCGGCGAGGCCCCAGGCCTTCTCTTCGGGCGAGTCGAGGATCGCCTGGAGGTTGTGTCCGAGCATCGCGAGGCGGTTGGCCGGGAGCGACGCAAAGGCGGTGAGCGCACGCTGCCGGAGGACCGGCGTGGCGCCGTGCACCCAGTCGAGGAGCGTGCCCTCGAGGGGCTCGAAGACCCCGACGAGGCGCCCGAAGGAGCGGGCCGCGTGGATCCATACCATCGGCTCCGGGTGCAGGAGCAGCGGCTGCAGTACCTGGAGCGTGCGCCCGACGAGGCGCTGGTCGGTCATCGGCGGCAGGCCGCAGGCGGCGACCTCAAGGCACCGGGCTGCGAGCACGCGCCCCCGGAGGGAGCCGCGCGCCGGCCCGGCGACGAGCACGTTGAAGGTCTCTTCGGAGCCCCAGACCCATTTGCCGAGCTCGGGGAGTTGCAGCGCCTGGGCACCGGCCTCCCAGATGAGGATCTCCATGCGGGCTCGGGCCTCGGCGTTTTCCGGCAATGCGAGGGCTGCACCGGTCCCGAGGAGGGGGGCGCACCGGAGGGCGTCGTCGAGGGGCCCTTCGACCACCCGCTTCCGCGCGACGTCGATCGCCTTTTCGCGGTACTCGGGGTGAGCCACGGCGGCCGCGAGCAACCCCGCGAGGCGCGCGTCGGTGCGCGCGGCGTTGGCGGCGCACCAGATGAAGAACACTTCGCCGGTCGATTCGCTGAACTCCTTCTTCAGCTCGGTCGGGTCGGTGACCTTTTGGGTCCACGCGGGCATGGCGCCATCGACGACATCGAGGGCTCGGACGATGTCGGCGCCGAGGTCCGACGCTGGGTCGTGGGGCCCGCTCAGCCACTTGGCGTAGAACGCCGGCGCGACCTGGGGCGTATCGGCGAGGGTGGCCGTCAACGTTTCGAGCGCCTGGTGGATAGTCTCGGTGGTCATGTGAGACTCGGAGGGTACAGGGACCGGGCGCACGCTGCTCGGGGATCGCCAAAAGCGTGTTGGGCGCTCGGAGTCATGGGATATGCTCCGGCCCGACGGGGCCCTTGGTGGGTAGGGCGATGCCGTCGAGAGGGGCACTGCTATGCGAGCTTGGTATTGCGGAGTTGGGGCGCTTTTGGCGGTTCTTTGCCTGGCGTGCGGTGCTTCGCCGCCGCCCGGGTCATCGACGGCCGCCGCCGACGGGACGGACGAGGCGGGGCCCCGGGGTCCGAGCATCGTCGTCACCGAGGAGATGGGGCACCCGCACGTGGGTGATGCCGCCCCGGACTTCGAGCTGACCGATGCTGAAGGCAATCCCGTGCGACTCTCTTCATTGCAAGGGGAGCCGGTGGTGCTGTCGTTTGCGGCCTCCTGGTGTCCCTTTTCGACCGCTGCGCAGCCGCAATTGGCGGAGCTGGCCACCGAATATGCGGACCGGGGCGTGCACGTGCTCGTCGTCGGCATCGAAGAGGGCGACGAAGGCTTTCAGACCTACCTCGAACGCGTCGAGATGCCCATGCCGGTGCTGCGCGACGCCGCCGCGGCGGTGACCGGTGCTTACGTCCCGCCGCAGGCCCAGCCGAACATCGAGCGCGACCGTTGGAAGGTCATCGTGAGCGCAAACCTGGTCATCGACCGCGAGGGCATCATTCGCTTCTTCACCCTCGCCGATACGATGCACTACGACGCGGAGTTCAATCACGTGCGCGCGGCCCTCGACGACCTACTGGCCGCATCCGCATCCGCACCCGCGACCGAGGCTACGCCGTGACGGAAGGACTCGCCGGCGGGGAAGGGCGCCGCCGCCTGCTTCTCGGCACGGCGGCGTGTTTGCTCGTCGCGCTGTCGGCTTGCGGCGGGGCCCAGGACAATGCCGCGGCGCCGGAGACGGCCAACGCCGAGCCACCCCTCTGGGAGCAGCCGGGTCTCGAGGGCGCGGTGCGTCCGGAGATGGGCGCCCCGCAACCCGGGGACCCAGCCCCCGGATTCGAGCTGCCGGCGACCGGCGGCGGCGCTTTCACCCTCGAGGAGGCCCGGGGCGGCTGGGTGGTGCTGCACTTCACGGCCACCTGGTGTCCATTTTGCGATGCGGAGGTAGAGCACCTGGGGGCCTTCGCCGACGACTACCGCGACCGGGGCGTGCGCGTGCTCCTGGTGGACGTCCAGGAGGAGCCCGAGGTTTGGGCTGCCTACGTTGCAGAACACGTGCACTCCGAGGCGTTGATCACCCTCGAAGACCGGGACGGGGCCGTCGCCGCGAGCTATGCCCCCGAGAACTTCCAGCCGTCCTTCGAGGACCGGGCCCAGGTGATGCTCGCGGCCACCGTGCTCATCGATCCGGAGGGGCGCATCCGTCTCACTCTCCTGGCGGACTCTGCGCACTTCGACGCGACCCTCGCGCCCGTCCGGCGGGAGCTCGATCGGATGATGGGCAGCGCGGCGACGGCCCCTGCCGCGACCACCAGCGCCGAGCCCGCGGCTCTGGCGCCGGAAGACGTCGTGATGGTCACCGTCGATCCGGTCCCCGCCCTCCTCCCCGGCGCATCGGGGGAGTTGACGGTGCACCTCGATATCGCCGAGGGCTATCACGTGATGTCAGACCAGCCGAGCCGGCCGAACTACATCGCGACCGAGGTGCGATTGACTGCGTTGGCCCCCGTCGAGTGGGGAGAGGTCCGCTATCCCCCACCGACGCATTTTCGGTTGGTCGACGCCACCATCCGCACCTTCGAGGGGCGCACCTCGGTCGGGGTCATGTTTTCACTCGTCGAGGACGCTCTTCCCAACACCTACGAGGTCTCGGGGGAGGTCCGTTACCAGGCCTGCACCCACGGCAGCTGTCTCTTTCCGACCACGCGCCCCTTTACCACCTCGCTCACCGTGGTGGGTCCCGGCTGAGTCCCAGGTCTCCCCTACTGCGTCAGCCTGGCAGAGAGCTCTTTCAAGAGTGCGGCTCCATCGCCGCGCCAAGAGGCTCCGTGCATGCACGCCAAGGTACGGGGGTTGGTCGCGGCGAGCTTGGTGAGCAGGGCCGCCGTATCCCGCGAGTGCGCGAAGTAGTCCATCTGGGCGCGCATGGCTTCGCTCGGTTCGAGGATGTCGCCCTCGGTGAGCGGGTCGTGCATGTGGCCGGGCTGCGTGAAGAGGTCGCCGCAGAGTAGGGTGTGCGTCGACTCCTCGAACAGATACCCGCAGTCCCACCCGTGGGGCAGGTGCGGCGCGTCGAGCCAGCGCACCGTGTGTTTGCCGAGGGAGAGCGCTTCGCCGTCGCCGAGACCCCGGGCCTCGCGGTCGGCGAAGTCGTCGACGGAGACCATCTTGCCGATCATGCCCGTGAGCGGTGAGGCCTCGGGGGCGACCGCCAGGAACTCGTTGAGGCTGCCGCACTCGTCCCCCTCGAAGTGGGAGATGCCCAGGTACCGAAGCTTCGTGACCGGCATCACGGCCTCGATGGCTTCGCGGACCAACGGGAACATCTTGCGGGGCCCGGTGTGAAAGAGCAGGGGCTCGTCGTCGTCGATCAGAAACTGATTGAAGGTGAAGCCCGACTGAGTCTCGCAGACGCGCGACGCCGTAGGCGTCTATCGGCGCCCGCCGCCGTAGGCGTCGTCGAGGCTCTCGAGTTGTTCTGAGCTCAGCGTGATCGCGGCGGCGCGGGCACTCGAACGCGCGTTTTGTGCCTGGCGCGCGCCAGGGATGGGGATGAGCACCGGAGATTTGGCGAGCAACCAGGCGAGGGCGACCTCGAAGGGGGTGGCGCCGATGGTCTCGCCCACGTGGCAGAGCGGTGCCTCGCCCGCGGTGCGGCCCGAGTCGGACCCCCCGACGGGGCTGTAGGCGATGAAGGCGATGTCGTTCGCCTCGCAGTAGTCGAGCACGCCGTCGGTCAGGCCCCCGGCGGCGTAGGGGCTGGCGCGGTTTTGCACGCTCGCGATGGCGGCGACGGCGCAGGCGCGTTCGAGCTGGGCGCGGTCGACGTTCGAGACGCCTAAGTATGCGATCTTTCCTTCGTCTCTGAGGCGAGTGAGTTCGCCGACGCTGTCTTCGATGGGGACCGCGGGGTCCGGGGAGTGCAGTTGATAGAGGTCGATGCGTTCGACCCCGAGGGCCGTGAGGCTCGCCTCGCAGGCGGTGCGCAGGTGGGCGGGGCTCGCGTCGCGACCCCATCGGCCGTGGGGCCGCGTCGCTCCACCCTTGGTGGCGACCAAGGGCCGCGCGCCATTCCACGTCGCGAGGGCCTCGGCGATGAGGCGCTCGTTGTGGCCGAGCTCCTTTTCGCCGCGGCAGTAGACGTCGGCGGTGTCGATGAGTGTCGCCCCCGCCTCGAGGGCCGCATGCACCGTCTCGATGGCCTTACGCTCCGGCGGGCGCCCCTTGGTCGACAAGGACCACGCGCCATATCCGACGGGGAAGACTTCGCGGCCAGCGAGGTGACGTGTCATCGGTGGCGTTCTACCACCGGGGTGCGGCACCGGCGCAGGGCGACACCTCCAGGGCGGCCCTGGAGACCCTCTCTGTTTGGTGACATCTCCGTACCCATCGACGGGCCGTGTTGTCTGGATCGCCGTCCCATGTAAAAGGTGGGCCCATGCGCTTCTTATCGATTCACAGATTGGCCCTCGTTCTGCTCTTCTCCGCCTCGCTCTTCGGCTGCGCGACCGGGACTCGTCGGGCAGCCCCGACAGATGGGGCCGTCTTCGATTCCGGGGCCGGCCGGGCCGACGGGGCCGCAGACGCGGGCACGCCGGATACCTGCGGCAACGGGCTGCGCGATGGCGACGAGACTAGCGCCGACTGCGGCGGCTCCTGTTCCGCCTGCGTCGATGGTCAGATGTGTCGGGTGCCCGGCGACTGCACATCGATGGTATGCCGGTCCGGCTACTGCCTCGTGGCGAGCTGCACCGACGTCGTTCGAAATGGCACCGAGACCGGCATCGACTGCGGTGGTGACTGCGGGCGCTGCCCCGGAGGCGAGCCGTGCGCGGTGGGCACCGACTGCTTGAGCGGGGAGTGCCAAGCGGATGGCACCTGTTCTGCGAGCGGCTGCGAGGACGGTGAGATGGACCAGGACGAGACCGGCCTCGACTGCGGCGGGATGACCTGCCTGCCCTGCGCCGGCGGCCAAGGGTGTTTGCGTTCGGAAGACTGCCTTTCGACGATCTGCGATGTGGGGACCTGCACCGTGTCGAGTTGCACCGACCGGGTGCACAACCAGGACGAGACGAGCGTCGACTGCGGCGGTCGGACCTGCGACCCGTGCCGCGATGGTTTTTCGTGCTCGATAGACATCGACTGCGCCGGCATGCGGTGTGTGTCCGGG
>JAFDCW010000175.1 GCA_019312705.1 Deltaproteobacteria bacterium | reverse complement strand
GCAGCGCAGCAGAATCGGTGATCGAGGCCGACCCACCGCCGCTTCTGGACAGCGATCTCCTCGAAGAGACGCCCTTCGACGATGTGACCCAACACGACACCACAGACGATTTCCCGGAGCCTCTACCGGGTTTCGACGAGGAACGTAGCGAACGCCCGGTCGTGCTCCTCGAAAGCCCGAAACCGAAGAGAAAAGGCCACGATTTCGTGGACGATCTTGGCCGGCGGCTAGATTCTGACGAAGACTGAGGGGCTCAGAGTGGCACGGCTCAATCGAGCACAGACAGGCACAGACCTGTTAGGCTCGATGCCATGGCCGCCCTATCCCGGTATCGGATTCTGAAGCCCCTCGGTCGGGGCGCCGCGGGAGGCGTATTCCTGGTGGAGGACCGGCTGAACCCCGGCAGACCGATCGCCCTCAAGCGCATCCACGCCCGGGCCGGTGATCTGCTGCGCCGTAGCTTCGAACGGGAGTTTGCTGTCCTCTCCACGCTCTCGTCACCGGGGGTGGGACGGGTCTTCGATTTCGGGATTGCACCCCAGCAATCGGAAGGCCGGCGAGACCCCGACGACGAGGGGGACGCCGGCGGGCCGTTCTTCACTAGAAGCTACGTTGATGGAGAAGACCTCGACGGCGCTGCCGCCAAACTCTCGGAGGAAGAGCGCCTCGACATCTTGGTGCAACTCGTCCGCGTCGTCGCGCCGCTGCACCGGATGGGCATCGTCCACGGTGACCTGAAGCCAGGCAACATCATCGTCGACCGTGACGGGCGCCCCCACGTGATCGACTTCGGTCTCGCGGGGCTCACGACGGACCGGACGCGGGCCCGGGGGGCGGGCACGCCGGCATACATGGCCCCCGAACTCTTGCGCGGAGAGACGTCGAAGGTTGCGTCCGACATCTACGCCCTAGGGGCGATCTTCTGGACCGTCTTCGCCGAGGCCCCGCCCTTCGCCGAGCGCGGCGAGCGTGGTCTCGCGGCCCGATTCGAGGGGCAACTCCCCGGCATTCCGGAGGGCGTGAGCGCGCTCTGCCGTTCCGTCCTGAGCGTCGCACTGAAGGCCCTCCAGGCCGACCCTCTCGAACGGCTCTCGACCGCCGAAGAGCTCCTCGCCGCGCTCTCGGAGCACGTGGACCTTCCTCCGGCGCAGCGCCGCGGGTTCGTCCCCCCCGAGCCCCGCGGCCACGAAAACGTGCTTCTGCAACTCGATGCCCGGATCGCCGCGCGGACCGAAGGGCAGGGGGCAGATCAGAGCATGATCCTGCTGCACGCCCCGGTGGGATTCGGGAAGTCGACCTTGCTGCGCGAGCTCAAGTGGCGAGCGCAGGTGCGTGGATGCACGGTCATCACCATCGATGGAAGCCGTCGCCACGCCGATGGCCCGGTGCGCGCGTTGCTCGAACAGCTGCGCATCGTACTCGGGGGCCTTCCAGAGTCCGATGCGGCCGCCGCCGCCGTCGAAGGGGTCGATGAAGAGCGGGTGTCGGCGGCGTTCGCGGCGCTTGCCCAGAGAGGGCCCGCGGTCGTTTTCGTCGATGACCTGGACAGGGCCGAAGCGGTCGTCGGGCGCATGCTTCGTCACGCGATGCACGCGGAAGGGGCGTCGCGGCTGGCCCTGGTAGCTTCGGCCGAGGACAGTCTCGCGGATCCCGTCAAAGAAGCAGGCGCCCGTTACGTCGCGAAGGTTCCCGCGCTCTCGAAAGAGGATGTCACAGCTCTCGTGACGGCATGCCTCGGCGCCGGCGACCCAACGGTCGCGAAGGCGCTGATCGACCGCACTCATGGCGTGCCGGGAGCGGTCGTCGATGCGCTCTCGTCGCTGGCAGACCGCAGTGACGCTATCACCGTGGCCGACGTGCGGGGTTTGCCGGTGGGCGAAGCCGGCGAGGCAGTGGCCCGCGCGCGCCTCTCCCTGGTGGACGAGGCGGGGAGGGTGGTTCTCGAGGCCCTCGCCGTGTCGGGGGTCTCACTCCCCGACGAGGTGCTCGCTCGAGCCACGGGCGCATCGGAAAGCACACTCGCTGCGATTGAGGCGGCGGCGCTCGCGGTGCGCGGACTAGAGGGGCTCTGCATCGACGACTCGGCACTCGCGGCGGTGCTCCTCGATGCACTCACTGACGGAGAGAGGACGGCTCGGGGCGCTGCGCTCTTTGCTCTCGCCGATGAGCTTCCACTGCCGACCCGGGCGCGCCTCGCCGTGGCTGGTGGGGACGAGACGGCTCAGAGAGATCTCGCCGAGCCGGCGGCCAAGGCCCTCGCCGACGCGGGTGCCATCGCGGCGGCTCATCAGCTCTTGAGCCACGTTGCTCCCCTCGTCGAGGGGCACGGCGCGCACCGTATCGCCCTCGACCTGTCGCGCCTGGCGCACCTCCTCGGCCGCTACGCCGATGCGGCTGCGGCGGCGAAGGCGATCCTGTCGGATGGAGATGCCGAGCCGCGAACACGCGCCGAGGCGGCAATCGCCGCGGGGCGTGCGCACATCTCGGCCGGTGAGTTCGACCGGGCTCTCGAGTCCCTCGGCCGGGTGCCCGGCGCGGCGCCGGCGGATCTGCGCGCGGCCGCACACCGCGAGCGTGCCAAGGCCCACCTCCGCCGAGGCGACTACGACTTGGTTCTCGAGGTCGCCGATGCGGGACTGTCCTTGGCGGGCACCGAGGACCCCGTGCGGGTCGAACTGCTGACGTCCGCCGGCATGGCGGCGAGCTATCGTGGTGACCGAGACGCTGCTCGCGCGCGCTACGCCGAGGCACTCTCCCTCGCTCGAGCGATCGGCTCGCGCCGTGACGAAGCAAACGTCATGACTTTCATGGCGATCGACCGGCATCGCGCCGGTGACCTGCACGCAGCGAAGCAGCTCTACGAGGACAGCCTCGGAATCGCCCGGGCCCTCGGTGACGTGGGCAGCATGGCGACCTTCTCGCTCAATCTCGGAGCGGTCGCCTACGACCTCGGGCTGCCCGCCCGGGCGGCGGAGCGGTACGAAGCGGCGGCTCGTTTGGCCCGTCGCGCCGGTAAGTCTTCGACCGAGGTGATGGCTCGGACGAACCTCGCCCAGTTCCACCTCTACATCGGCCTCTACGAGCGCGCGCGGGTGGGCGCGGACTCGGCGCTCCATGACGCTGAGGAGGCGGGCATGAAGCCCGCTGCGGCCCAGGCGATGGCCCTCCTCGGCGACATCACCAGCCGGACGGGCGACGTCGAGACCGCCCTGGTGCGCTACGACGACGCGATCGCCCGGTACCGAAGCCTCGGCCACCAGCGGGAGGTTGCAGAAACTCTGCTCGACTCCGCCGAAGCGCTCCTCGACCGGTCCAGTCCGACGGATACTTCTGCGGCCGTGTCTCGCCTCGCCGATGCGCGGACCCTCGTCGAGGAGGACGAGTTGACCGAGTTCGAGCCGCGTCTGCGATTGCTTCTCGCCCGCGGCCGCGGGGACACCGGGGATGTCGACGGGGCGGTGGCAGACCTCGAGGCGCTACTGCTGCGTGTGCGGGAAGTAGCCAACAAAGAGCTCGAGTGGTCGACGCTCTCTGCCCTCGGGTTCCTCAACGCGATGCGCGGTGCGGACTTCGTGGCACGGCGTCAGGACCAAGAGGCGATGGAGGTTCTCGAGTCCATTGCGACGAAGCTTCCGCGGGATCTGCGTGAAGCCTTCTGGCACGACCCACGCCGCCGGGAGGCGAGGCGCCGCGCCGCGGCCGGCGCCACGACGGGCCCCGGGGCTCACCCAATCACTGGCCATGGCGGTACCGATGGCACGTTTCCCGGCGTTGCCATGGAGGCCCGGACCGCGCGTTTGCTCGAACTCTTGAAGCGCCTTGCGAGCGAGCACGACGTCGACCGCTTGCTCGAGCGCATCACGGACAGCGCGGTGGAGTTGGCTGGTGCCGAGCGGGGGTTCGTGCTTCTGGTCGGCACCGACGGCCATCTCGAGGCGCGGACCGTTCGCGACCGTCGCGCAGCGGACTCGGACCCCCATGTAGCCTTCTCGCAGTCGATCGCCGAAGCCGTGCTCATCGACGGTGAGCCGATCATCACCATCGACGCCCGCGACGACAATCGCCTGAGCGAGTACATGTCGGTGCACAAGCTGATGCTCAAGTCGGTGGCGTGTCTCCCGATTCGTGGTCGTACCGGCACCAGCGGCGTGCTCTACCTCGAGCACCGCATGCGCCGCGGTCGCTTTGACGAAGCCGACCTCGACTTGCTCTTTGCATTCGCCGACCAGGCGGCGATCGCCATCGAGAACGCTCGAATGATTCGGGAAATCGAGTCCAAGAGCGAGGCTCTCGCCGAGGCAAACCAGGAGCTCGCCCGGGCCAAGGCCGAAATCGAACGCGTTCTGATCGCACGCACCGCCGAACTCGAGGTCGCAAAGCGCGAGGTCGAGTCGGCGCGAGCCGAGCTTCAGGGGAGCTACGAACGGCACGGTATCGTCGGAGCGAGCGATGCGATGCGTCGGGTCTTCGCGGTGGTCGATCGGGTGCGCGAGGCGTCCATTTCGGTGGTCATTCGCGGGGAGTCGGGGACGGGCAAGGAACTCGTGGCGCGGGCTATCCACTACGGCGGCTCGCGTTCGAAGAATCCCTTCGTGCCGGTCAACTGCGCGGCGATACCGGAAGCCTTGCTCGAGAGCGAACTCTTCGGGCACGTGAAGGGCGCATTCACCGGCGCCGATCGTGACCGCAAGGGGGTCTTGTCGCAGGCCAACGGCGGTACCCTCTTCCTCGATGAGGTCTGGGATATGCCCCCGAAGATGCAGGTCGATCTCCTCCGGGTGCTGCAAGAGCAACGCGTCCGGCCGGTGGGCGGCGACGAGGATGAAGAGGTCGACCTCCGAGTGATCGCGGCGTCGAACAAACACCTCAAGGATTTGGTCGCCAAGGGGGAGTTTCGCGAGGACCTATTCTATCGACTCAATGTGGTCGAGATTTGCCTTCCGGCTCTCAGAGAGCGACCTTCCGATGTTCCCCTCCTCGCGGAGCACTTCCTGTCGAAGTTCGCCAAACGCGATGGAGTGGCACCAAAACGCATCAGCCGTGAAGCGTTGGTCCGCCTCGCCGAGCATCCGTTGCCCGGCAACGTCCGGCAGCTCGAGCACGTGCTGCTGAACGCGTGGGTCCTGATCGAGGGCGACCTCATCGACGCAAAAGACCTCGCCCTCGACGATGACGTTGGCGCGGTCGACATGGTCGCTCGGAACCGCGGACGAGTCGCGGCGACTGCGGCGGCCGAGCATGCCGAGGCGCCGCGGCCCCCGCCGCAGAGCTACGACGACTTTCAGAAGGGCGAGAAGCAGCGCATCCTCGAGGCCCTCGAGGGGCACAACTGGAATCGTGTGCAAGCGGCGAAAGCCCTCGGCATCCCCCGGCGCACCTTCTATCGTCGCCTGAAGCAATACGACATCCTGCAGTGAAGCGGGGCCCTGTCCCGGGCCTCCGAATGGGCTACGCTTCCGTGGTGAGACGCGCCGCCAATCTCGTGAGCAGCCTTTGCTTGGTCTTCGCTGCCGGGCTTGCCCTTGCTGGCTGCCCGCGCGAGGTTCAGGAGCCAGGCCCCGGGGAGGGCACGCCTTGCGATACCCTCGCCGACTGCAACATGGGGGTGTCCTGCGGCGACCGCAAACTCAGGGTGTGCGTGGACGGGCTCTGCGAAGAGAGCCCGTCGGTCGTCAGCCCCTGCTCGGGCTCCGGGGATGCTGGGCCCTGAGGGCTCCTCAGGGCGTGGTCGGCTCGGTACTCGGGGGGCGAACTGCGGCCTCCGGAGGCGCTCCTGACGCAGTCTCGGCGGCTGCTGGGTCGTCGCTCACAGCGCCCGCGGTAGGCTCCGAGTTGGTCTCACCGCCGGTCGTAGGCGCTCCGGTGGTGGCCGCTGGCTGGTCGGTCCGCTCTGCCCGAGCCCGATAAGTGGGCCGTTGCCCGGGGCGCGAGTCATCGACCCAGTAGGCGCTCTCCTCGCGTACGTCCACGTGCACGAAGCTACTGCGGGGGTAGAAGCCGACCCCCACGCGGTCGAGGCTCCGGGCGTAGTCCCGGAGCTCCCGGTTGGGCACGCCGCGCAAGCGAATGTCGATGGCGCGGCCGGCGGTGTGTTTGCTCGTCGTCCGCGTGAAGCCACCGGCGGACCGGAAGCCACTGATGATGTAGACCGTCCGCCCGCCGAAGTGGTCCGAGATCCGGGCGAGGATGGAGAGCAGCCGGCGGTGCGGGGCCCGGGTCTCCCCGGAGGTTCGCGAGCGCATCAAGGGGGCCAGGCGGCGAACGGCGGCTCGGCGGGTCCGGCCCCGGGCGTCGACCAGGCGAATTCGCACCAGATCTTCGCTCCGGACCCGGAGGAAGTCTGCGACTCCGGGGCGGCGGGGTCGTCCCCACCGGTCTGCGGCCTCTTCTCGGTCCCGGTGCGCTTCGTGACCGGGGAGTACGAGGCGTTGGCCGACCCGAAGGGAAGCGGTCTGGCGAATCCGGTTGGCCCGGGCGAGGGCCGAGGCGGCCACTTCGTGGTCCCGCGCGATTTCCGAAAGGGTCTCCCCGGGCTGCACGTAGTGGACTCCCCGATCCGGGATGACGAGCTCCTGCCCTTCTCGGAGCTGGTCACCGCGACTCAGGCGATTGGCCGCGAGGAGGTTTCCGACGCTGACGTGGTGTCGCTGAGCGATTCGGGCGGGGTTGTCACCTCGTCGCACCCGGTAACTGCGGTCCGCCTTCGATGATTGGGGGAGGGCGAGGCCCACCATCCCCACGAGAGCGACCGCGATTACGGCCGTTTTGGTCCACCACTTCACGAGCGCACGAGTATTGCTCCACCTGGGCGCCGAGCAACCATCACGCACCTTTTTTGATTCGTAGCGAAGCAGGTGCGACTATCGAATCGGGTTCGGCTGTTCGTTGATAACCGAAGATGCGCGCGACGTGGCGAAAGGCCGCGACGATCGTGGACCACCTACGAGTGGTCTGTGACTTCGATCAATTAGTACTTAAAAGACATATAAATTGATCGATAATTATAGAATATGTCTTGACGATGTTTCGGAATCGCTCATAACCTCCAGGCACTTTCGACGGTTCCCCACATGGATCAAAACGAGAAGGCGGCGATGCAGCTTGCGGGGCCCGACGGCCCTTCGTCTCCTCGATCCTCGGGACCAGCTCCGAAAAGCGACAGCCCTGCTCGTACCGAGCCGGCGACGCCAAAGAGTGACGTGCTGCCTGCCGAGAAGAAGAAGCGGAAGGCAAAGGGGCTACGCCCCAACAATGTTCGTAAGATCCGTATCGAGCGGATGATGTCCAAGGCGGAGTTTGCCCGTCGCGCGAATCTATCGGTTTTGACGATCGACCGCGTGGAAAAGGGTTTCGGATGCCGCATGGATACAAAGCGGAAAATTCTCGAGGCTCTGGGTTTGAGCCTCGCAGACCGCGTACGCGTGTTCGGCGAGGAGGAGTGATGCTCGCCGATGGCGTCGGAAGGTAAAAACCTGGTCGGAGTCGATATCGGCTCAAACTCGATCAAGGTCGCGGAAATTAAGGAAGGGCGGAAGGGCAAGCGGACTCTGGTTCGTTTTGGCTTCCACCCTTTGCCTCCTCAAACCATCGTCGATGGGCACGTGATGAACTCCGGCGCCGTTGTCGAGGGGCTGCAGAAGCTCTTCCACAAGGCGCGTCGGAAGGACATCGCGATGCGCGCCAGCGGGCACAGCGTGATCATCAAGAAGATCACGATGCCTCTGATGAACGCGACCGA
>JAFDCW010000174.1 GCA_019312705.1 Deltaproteobacteria bacterium | reverse complement strand
GCCCATCACCTGCGACAACCCGCGCCGAGGCATCTGGGGCGGACCGCCCCCGGGGGTCGGCGCGAGTCAGCAGACGCGCCCGGCCCTCGACCTCGCCTTCGCGCCCCGGGGCGCCGTGACCCTCAGCGACATGCTGCGGCAGAGCGTGCCGGAGCTCTCCCTCGATGCACCGACCACCACGGCCCAAGCCCTCGAAGCCGCTGCCGCCGGGGCCGCTGCCGCGGCAGGGACCGCCGGGGCCGCTGCCGCCGCGGCCACCGGTTCCGGGGGTGGCTGCGGCAGCTGCGCTGTCGGTCCGCAAGCGCCGGGTTCCGCAGCCTTCGCGGCCCTCTTTGCCCTGATCGGCATCGGAGGCCTCCTGGCGATGCGCCGACGTAGCTGATCATCTGCGTAGGCTCGCGTCGTCTGTCGATGCGACCCCGGCCGGGTGTCTACCTGTCCCCGAGGGTGCTGCCAATGAGCACGCCGCCCGCGTAGTACGTGCCCGTCTGCGTGCCCGGGAGGATGTCGTAGGTGTAGCGGTGGGGATAGGCCAAGACCTCGACGCCGAGGATCGACGCGCCATCGAGCTCGTCGCCAGCGCGCAGGTCCGAGAAGGCGCGGCCGTCGGCGGTGGGGTGCAGGCCGCTGATGGCGAGGATGACGCCGCTTTCGAGGGTGACGTGCACGACCTGGTGGTCTTCGACGGGGTTCTGTCGCGTCTGAACGATCGGTACCACCACGACGGCGTCGTCCTCGACGCTATAGACGAGGTCGCCGACGCGTAGGCTCGCGATGGGCCGCTCGCCGTCGGGGGTCGCGATGGGCGTATCCGGTGATGCGCATACGCAGAGCGGCGCGCAGCCCATGGGGCAGGTGCCGCGATCGTCGGGAGTCACGCAGGTCGGGCCGATGCTGACGGGCCCCTGGGGGTCGCAGCAGATCGTGCCGGTGGTGCAGCAGGCGCCTCCGCAGCAGGTCTCGTCATCACCGCAGGTCCCGGTGCAGGGGATGGCGACGCAGTGGCCGCCGGTGCAGTAGGTGTCGTCGCCGCAGGTCACTCCGCAGGCGCCGCAGTTTTGAAGGTCGTTCTGGAGGTTCTTGCAGTCGCTGCCGCAGCAGTCCCGGCCGGTCGCGCAGGTGGGGGCGCAGGTGCTCGGGCCCGTGTCGGCGGCTGTGCCCGTGTCCGTCGCCGTGCCCGTGTCCGTCGCCGTTCCCGTGTCGGTCGCCGTTCCCGTGTCCGTCGCCGTTCCCGTGTCCGTCGCCGTGCCGGTGTCCGTGGGCGTGCCGGTGTCCGTGGGCGTGCCGGTGTCCGTGGGTGCGCCGTCATCGCCGCAAGCCGAAGCGGAGAGTAGAACCAGGGCACCGAGAATCGCAGTCGCAAATCGCATCGTCATGGGGGGACCTCCGGTGATGAGGGTCGCCCCGTTGGGTCTTCGTGACAAGGCGGTGCGTCTGCTGCTCTCCTCTGCTCCTGTTACTCCTCTTGGGAGCGGCCGTAGAGCACTACGCCGTCGGGCTGCTCGGTCACGTACCAATGCACCCAGATGTAGGCGTGCTGGAAGAGCGCGACGGCGAGGGCTGCCTGCGAGCGGGTGAGCAAGGCAACTCCCCAGAGGCCGAGGAAGACGACGGCGTACATGGCGTTGGAGCTGTATTTGAACGCACCCTCTCGAACCATCGGCATGGCGCGGTAGCGCTCGACGGCGGTACTATGCTGAAGCCCCCTCGGCGCTCGCGCCGACGACGACGGCGCTCACGGCGCTCACGGCGCAGAGGCAGCAGAGGCAGCAGGAGCGCCGAGGTCCTCCGCGGTCTCCGCTCCCTCGGGCTCCAGCGTCTCGGACTCTGGCGACTCGGTCTCAGGCGTCGGTGCCTCGCCAAGTTCCGTCAGCAGCCGCCGGCGGGCCCGGTCGAGGTCGGTGCGGATCTGCTCCGTCCACTCGCTCTGCACGCTGGCTCGCTCCACCATCATCAGGGTCAGCTCCCAGTAGCGGATGGCGTGACGGATGAGCGGTTCGACAAGGCGCGCGAGCTCCTGGCGGTACTCGTCGGCGTAGACCTCTTCGGTCCCCGGGGGCAGCGCTTCGGCCGGCGGGGGCGTCGGCGCCGCCATGATGTCATTCCAGAAGCTGTCGTACATCGCGCCTATCTGGTAGCCGGCCGCCGTCGACCAGTGCGGGTTGGTCAGGGACATCGTATTGAAGTACTCGCGCTGGGCGCGAAGCATCACCTGGGCTCGCCGCTCGAGGACCATGCGCTGATCGTCGACGTTCGCCTCGGGGATTTGGAACGCCGAGGCCTTCTTCCGCAGAGCCTCCGCGAGCACGTAGTTCGCTGCGGCGGCGAAGAACTCATCGCGCACGCGCTCGCCCTCGGGGCGCGTCCGGTAATAGGTCACTGCACTGCGCGCCTGGCGCTCGGCGTCGTCGAGGTCGTCCTGGCCAAGCAGCGCCTGAGAGCGCCGAGCCATCGCCTCCATGCGCTCGTCGGAGCTGAGCTCTTGGCCCCGGAGCAGCCCATCGGCGATCTCGAGGGCCTCGTCGTACTGCTCGAGCTCGACGTGCAGCTGGGCGAGCTGAAAGCGCGCATGCTTCACGTCGGGGCTCTCGGGCTCTTCTTCGACGAGGCGCGTGAAGCGCCGGACCGCCTCCTCGCGCTGCGAAGCATCCTGAAGACAGAGGCCCGCGTTGTAGAGGGCCGGCGAGCGGTACCGGCTCCCAGGAAATTCGTCGGCGATACGGTCATAGAGCGTCACGGCGTCCGGGCAACGGCGCTGGTTCAGGAGTGCTGTCGCCTGGAAGAAGAGCGTCTCGGCGTCGTAACTGTCGAACGCCAGGCCGTCCCCGGTTTGCCGGGCGGTGATACGCAGCTCTTCCATCTGGATGACCTCACCGTTCGCGTCGGCGGCCGTTCGAGAAGCCGTGGAGGCCCCACCGCAGGCGACCAAGGCGACGGAAACGACGGACAGCAGAGGGACTAGAAGGAAGGGCACCGGGGGGCTCGCGGGGGCTCGTGTTCGCATATGGATCCCGACAATCGGAAACGTCTGGAGTTCTTACTATTTTGCGGGGAAGACCCGATCCAGCGCGGCGTAACAGAACGTGTGGTCCCCCTCGGCGCTCCGCAACACCGTAACAGGTGAGTGTTACGCCGTTACGCGTCACACGAGGGTAGATCGCCGTAACACCTCGCCGCGCGACCGACCTCCGCCGGCCAAAGTCCCGCAATTCAGGCCAATTTGCACCGGGCAGAGCATTGGCACGAGGGCTGCATTGACGTCCATCCGACCGCATCACGGAGGACGCGCAGATGACTGAGCTCACAATGACCACCCCGACCGACTGGACCGACGCTGACCTGCTGAGCCGCATGCTCACCAAAGAGCCGGCCGCCTGGGGCGAGTTTCACCGTCGCTTCGACCGCCTCGTCTATCGCTGCATCCACAAAGTCACGGGGCGCTTCACCAGCGTCGTCGCAAGCGAGGACGTGCGGGAGATCTTCGGCATGTTCCTGGTCAACATCACCGCCCGGGACATGCACAAGCTCCGCCGCTACCAGCCCGAGCGAGGCAACAAGCTCTCGAGCTGGCTCGGTCTGCTCGCGACGAACACGGCGTGGGACTATCTGCGCAGCCTCTCCCGGCAGCCCCAGACGACGGAGCTCACCGACGCCGCCGATGTCCGGGCGTCGATGACCGACCCTTCGGACCTGATCTTGCGCAAGCAGCGCTGGGCCATGGTGAACCGGACCCTCTGCACCTTCTCCAGCAAGGACCGGGACTTCGTGCGCCTCTTCTACGTCGAGGGCATGAGCCCCGAGGAAGTCGCCGAGGAGATGGCCATCTCGGTCAAGACCGTCTACTCGAAGAAGCACAAGATCCGCTGCCGCTTGACCCAAGCCCTCGCCCCGGCGCAGATGTCCGCGGCCGCCTGAACCCCGCAAGCCATCACGCGTGAATTGGGCGGTGGATGGTCACGCTACCGCTGCGTATCGGCCCAATTTGCTCAGAATCCCGGCGCGCATCCCGGAGCCAGTGGTTCAGCATGCGGCGGTGGGTATTGGCCATGCCGGTGAAGCGGATCGCGGTGCCATGGAAGAGCGGCTCAAAGCGGTCGTAGACCACCTCGCCGCGAGTCCAGAGGGATTCATTGGTGCCGGGGAGCGGCACCTCGATTTGCACGACCCTCGACCTGCGCTCCATGCACGCGAGGACCTGCTCCACAAAGATCCCCCGGCTGCTCAAATTGGTCGTGAAACACCGGTGGGCCTCTCCATCGACCATTTGCCGAACGTAGAAACCCACTGGAATGCGATCTGCCCGCCGACGGTCTTCGCTCATGTAGGCAAGTGTAGGACAACCACCTACGAGTCCCAAGATCTCGACGTGTGGCGCGTGGGCTCCCGGCGCTTATGCTGCCGTCCGCGATGGACCCCGATTCGCTCATCCGACCCGCGATGGTCCTCAGCGCCTATCTGCTCGGCTCGGTCTCCTTCGGCCTGCTCGCGGCAAAACGGGCTGGCGCCGACCTGCGCGAGGAGGGCAGCGGCAACATCGGAGCGACCAACGTCGGCCGGGTCCTCGGCAAGCGGGTCGGCCGCGTCGTGCTCGTCCTCGATGCCCTGAAGGGGGCCCTCCCGGTCGTCGGGGCACGGCTGCTCTTTGGCGCCGACGATCCTTGGACCGCAGCCACCGGCGTTGCCGCCGTGGCCGGCCACCTGGCGCCCATCTGGCATCACTTCCGCGGCGGCAAGGGGGCAGCCACCAGCGCCGGAGTGCTGCTCGCGGCCCTCCCGGCGGCGGGGCTCGCGGGGTTCGCCGGGTACGTCGTCGGCAAGAAGAGCACGAAGCGGGCGAGCGTGGGTTCGCTCCTCGGCTCGACCATCGGGGTGGCGGTGATGGTCGTCGTCCTCGGCCCGGAAGGCCCGCGCACGATCATGGCCTACACCCTCCTCGTCCTGGTGATCATCCGCCACGCCGGCAACATCGGCCGCCTCGTTCGTGGCGTGGAGCCTCCATCATGAACACGCGGCTTCGGCCCCTGGGCCCCGCGCTGGCCCCAGCCCGGTTCCCGGTCGTCCCGATGGTCGTCCTGATGGGCCTGACCGGATGCGGAGCGGCGAGCTCCGCCCCGGATCGCCCTGAGGGCCCGGCCCTCGCCGTCGAGACGGTCGGCGGAACGCGCCTCGTCGCCATCCCGCGCTCCACCGACGGCCTCGTGCACCTCGCCCTCTACCTCGACGCGGGCAGCCGCGATGCCGACCCGCCGCAGGTCGCAACGGCTGCCGCTTGGTCCGTCTCGGCGACCGGAGGGGCCACCGGGCGGGTGCTCCCGGAAGGCACGGTCTTCGAGATCGAATTCGAGTCGGACGAGGTAGTGCGCTGCGTCGAGGCCCTCGGGTCTCTGCTCGCGCGCCGGAGCGTCGACGTCGAAGAGCTGACCGCAAGCCAAGAGCGCCTCCGGGCGTCGAGGCGGCGGGCCCACACCGACGAGGGTCGGGCGGCGGACCTACTCGCCCTCGAGGCGCTTTTCGGAGACGGCGGCGAGGGCTTTTCGCCCCTGGGCGATGCCGAGGACGACGCCAGGGTGACTCGAGAGGCGGTCGAGGGTTTTCTTCGAGACCACTACGGCCCCAGCCGGGCCTTGATCGTCGCCGCCGGGGACTTCGACCGGGGGACGCTTCGGGACGCGATCGTCGAGCACTTCGACGGCTCCCCCGGTGCCCGAGAGCAACGCGGCCGAGGTGCCCCCGTGGCGGCGCCGGGGGTCCGGAGCCGGGTGAGCATCGGCGACCGCAACGTCGTGACCGGAGCCCTCCGAACAAACGACGCGGGCAGCGCGATGTCTGCAGCCCGGGCTGTCGAGGCCGCCGCTCGCGGGACGTTCGGCCCGAGAGCGCAGGTTCGTGCCCACGGCTTCGGGGTGCGGGGCGGCGGACTGGTCCTGGTGCGTATTGTTCACCTGCGTCCTCCCCGGGCGAGCCGCCGGGCAGTCACTGCCCTCGGCCGGGTCGCCCTAGAAGCGGGCCCACCAGATCCGCTCTCGGTGCCCTCGGACCCGCGGATCGCGGCGCGCATCGTCGGCAGCGCGTGGCTCGCGGGCGAGGGCGCCGGCGAGGATAATCGACAGGATAATCGAGCGACCGAAACGGCGATCGGCGTCGGGGTGGTGGCCCTAGGCGGGCGGGGCGACCGCCGCCGAGGCGCCAGCGACGACCCCGACGCGGCGCTCCAGGCCCAGGTGGAAGAGCGGGTGCAACGGACCACGACCGAGGCCTTTGCCCAGCTCACGCCGGAGCTCCGGGGCGAGGTCAACGAGGCTTCGGCTTCGGTCACCCTCGCCGGGAACGGGGCACGCATCGATGTGAGGCGGCGGAGCGACGACGTCGACGTGGCCATCGCCGTGCGCTTCCTCGGGGGGGCGGGGTCCGAGCCCACCACCCTCCACGGTCGCGAAGCGCTGCTTGCCCGCCTCGCCGCAACTGCCTGCGGCGGGCTCGAGAGCTCCGCGCTCCGACAACGCCTCCGAGAGCTCTCGGCGACGATTACGCCCCTCGTCGACGCCGCGACCGGCGGCATGGTGGTGCACGGTCCGAAGGAGCACGCAGAAGCGCTCATCGACCTCACCCTCGACTGCGCGCTTTCACCGTCTCTCCGGAGCGCCGACCTCGTCGAGGCGCGGCTGGTGGCCATCGGGGCCGTCGATGGGGGAGCCGCCGCCGCAGGGTTGGCCCTCGCGCCGGGCGCCCCGGGCGCGGTCGCCCCCCTGGGGTCCGTGGGCACGTTGCAAAGCGTAGGCGCCCCGGCGCTCCGGCGGCAGCTCCGGGCGACCCGCGTCGGCGCCCGCACCGCCGTCGCCATCGTGGGCGATATCGCGGTTGAAGAAGCGGTCGGGCGCGTGGCTCGGCGCATCTCGGGTCTCGATGCTGGCCGGCTACCGCAGGCCCCGACCCTCGGCGAGCCCGTCACCAACGGGCCCCTGGCCTTCGATCACCCGGGGGACGTGCCCCGGGTCGTGATCGGTCTCATCGCGAGCGGTCCGGGGCGCCCCGACGCCAGCGCCGCCCGGGCCTTCGCTCGGAGCCTCGCGAACGAACTCGGCCGTCGACCGGGAGTCGCGCCGGTCGAGGCCAATGCCGAGGAGATCGCCGAAGCGACCTGGGTAACCGTGACCCTCGATGTCGCCGAAGCGAACCTCGACGCCCTGCCAACCTACCTGGGGCGGGCAGCAGAGGCAGCCGCAGGCCGCTCCGACGACCTCCAGGACGACGCCAACCGGTCGCGCAGGTGGCAAAACGCGCGCCCGGAGCACCGGGCGCGGGAGCTCAGCCGGGATCGCCTCGTCGGCGCCCCCCGGTCACAGCCGGACCTGACTCCATTCCTCACCGCGCCGCCTACCTTTTCGATTGGGCGGCCGCGTTGACGACCGCTCGGGCAGCGTGTTAAGCCCTCGCCGTGCCGCAGAATGAACAGCCATTCACCAAGAAGGGCGGTCAGAAACGGGGGAAAGATGGGGAGAAGCGCGAGCGAATCCTCAGCGCCGCGATCTCCGTATTCGCCCAGAAGGGCTTCTACGCGACCCGGGTGAGCGAAATCGCCAAGGCCGCGGGGGTCGCCGACGGCACGATCTATCTCTACTTCGAGAACAAGGAAGACGTACTCATCAGCATCTTTCGGGATCGCATCGGCAAGCTCGTCGAAGTGCTCAAGGGAGAAGTTGCGAACGCCGCCTCGGTCGAAGACGGGGTCCGGTGCATCG
>JAFDCW010000881.1 GCA_019312705.1 Deltaproteobacteria bacterium | reverse complement strand
CCGTCGGGCGCGCGGGGACGGGGCTCATCGACCGCATCGCCGAGGCCATCCCTGACGCCTGGTTCGGTGGTGGACAGCACGACGATTTCCCGTTTGGCTCTTATGGAAGCCGCGGCACCGACGAGCCCTTCATCCTCGCCATTGGCCAGACCCCGACCGACCTCCCGGGCATGCCCGCTGGGTCCGGGCGAATGGCGGTGGCCTCGGCCTTCAGTGCGATGGGGCTGCACAGCGGCGCCGACGGTCCCGAGTCTCAGACCGAAGCGCTCTACCAGGTCATCACCGGTGAGGGCGAGATGTGGACCGGGTCCGGGGGCGTCTACACCATGCGGCGCCTCGCCGGAGATTGCCTCGACACGGGCTACGGGGCGCCGTGCTTCCGCGAAGCGGCGCTGCCCATCATCGTGCACTTCAGCGACGTCTGCGCCCACGAGGGCCCCCCGGGGGAGTCGTCTATGTGCAACTCCTATTCGGGCATCACTCCCGCGCCCCACACCTGGGGCCAGATGGTCGCAGCGATGAATACTCGCGGCGCGAAGTATGTGGGTATTGCCACCTCGAGCAGAGGGCCGTGCGCATCGTCGGTCGGCCCCAGCGACATCTCTCCCTGCTTCTTCATGAAGCGGACCGCAGAAGACACGGGCACCGTCGACCTCGATGGAACCCCCCTCGTGTACGACCTGCCCAACGGCGGGTCCGACCTCGCCTTCGTCGATACGGTGGTCGGCGCCATCGAGACCATCGCGACCCGGGTTCCCCTGGACGTGGACACGGCGCTCCGGGATGACCCCACCGACGCCGACGGCGTCGACGCGACTCGTTTCATCAAGCGGCGCCAGCCGTCGTGCAATGCGGTGCCCGCGGCCGAGACTTGCTGGTGGCCTCCGATGGGGGTCGAGCACGACGCCGCCGTCGCCGCCATCGACGCATCCACCTTCTTCGGCGCCATTCCCGGGACCCAGGTTCAGTTCCGCATCACGTTCCAGAACGTCTTCTTGCAGGGCGGGACCTCCTCCAAGGTCTTCGTCGCTTTCATCGACGTTCGCGGTGGCGGCTCGGCGGTCCTCGATACCCGTCAGGTCTTCGTCATCGTCCCGGCCTCTAGCTCCGGGCTGCCCATCTGAGGGGGAAACTCTTGTCTCGTTTGAACCTGTTGAAATCCATTTTGATCCTGGCCCTCGCGGTCGGCGTTACCGCTTGTGGGAGCCGCGGCTCCCGAGCCACCGGCGATGGCGGCCTCGGCGACGGCTCGATGGGGCCGCGATGCGAGGGCGCCTTCGTCGACTCCGACGGCGACGGAATTCGGGACGAGGTCGAAGGGACCAGCGACTTCGACGGTGACGGAACGCCGAATCACCTCGACACGGACGCCGACGGCGACGGCATCAGCGACCGGGACGAACACGACGGGGCGAATGCTTGCTCCCGCCCCGACACGGATGGAGACGGGTCTCCCGACTGGCTCGACCTGGACTCCGACAACGACGGCCTGACCGATGCCGACGAGGTTGGGCGATACAGCACGAACCCCCGGGCCATCGACTCCGATGGAGACGGGGTCAGTGACCTCGGCGAGGTCGCCGGGACGATGACGGATCCGAACGATCCGACGAGCTCGATCCCCGACGGTGATTTCTTCGTCGTGCTGCCCTACTTCGGCGTGCGCGAGAACCGCACCCTGCTCTTCGGCACGGACATCACCCAGGCGGATGTCTTCTTCCTGATCGACACGACCGGTTCGATGCAGGGAGCCATCGACAACGTGAACTCATCGCTGCGGACCCTCGCGACGGACATCGCCGCGGCGATCCCCAACGTGCAGTTCGGAACCGGCTCCTACGAAGATTTCCCGGTGGACCCCTACGGAAACGTTGCGAGTCCACCCTTCGTGCCCCGGAGCAACTTTCCGTTCCACCTCGAGTCGGTCATCACGGCGGACATCGCGGCAGTCCAGGCGACGCTTTCGCTCAGTGCGAATGGCGGCGCCGATATCCCCGAGTCGGCGACCGAGGCGCTCTACCTCACGGCGACGGGGGAAGGCCTGACCTACCCGGGGGGCAGCATCCCGGCACAGAACTGCGCTTCGGTCCCCGATGAGGTTGGCCGTCGCCGCGGTTATCCGTGTTTCAGGCCGGGTTCTCTGCCTATCGTCGTCGTGGTCACCGATGCCAACTTCCACAATGGCAACGGGGGCTCCGACGCCTACGGGGGGAGCGTCGGCTCCGTGGCTCATACCTTCGACCAAGCCGTCGCGGCCCTCAATCGCATCGGCGCGCGCACCATCGGGGTGAACCTCAGAGGCGCCCGTGCTGACCTCGACGCCCTCGCCCTAGCCACCGGTTCGATCGACGGCAGTGGAGCGACCCTCGTCTATGACGGCGAGCCAGGGTCGACGTATTCGCAGATCCTGACGGGCATCCAAACCCTCATCGGCGGCACCCCCCAGGACGTCACCACCCGCACCGAGAACGTCGCCGGCAACCCCGACGAGTTTGACGCGACGCTTTTCATCAAGTC
>JAFDCW010000880.1 GCA_019312705.1 Deltaproteobacteria bacterium | reverse complement strand
CGCCGGCCACGGGCGCCGTGAGCATGATCGGGTCCTCGACCAGGAATTCGTAGTTGATCGCCGTGGCGGAGACTCGAGTGAAGCGCTCCGTGACCCTCATGCCCTCAGACGGCAGGAAGACCGCGGTGGAAATGGCGAACATGGGTTGATCGGGATGGATATTCGTCGTCACGACGACCAGCGTGTCTCCCTCCCAGTGGCCCCACGAGTCGCCCATCCACGGACGCATCTGCTCTGGCAGACGGTTGGGTCGCCCCATCCGAATCACCCGTACATCATGGACCATTTCGGTCATGATCATGATGTGATCGGGTGTTTGCACGATCGTGTAGTTGTTGTTGTAGAAGTAGTTCGGCAGCATGGGCGGACCGGCGTTCGACCCGAACGACATGAGGCACCGCTCCGCGAGGGGGCGGTTCTCCGGGTTGTCGTATTCTCCGAACTGCCGTCCGAATTCGCGGGCCTCTCTGCGCCGCCTCTGACCTTCCTCCGTGAAGTCCGGGCGGCGGCCGTTCGGAGGGTCCGTGATCAGTGAGCTCCGGGGTTGCCCGTCATACACCGCGACCCGGTCGCCGGCGTCGATAAAGAAGTAGTTGTAGCCACCGACGCCTCCGGCTGCCCCCGTCGATCCGTCACCACCCACCGGCGGGGCGACACGATCGGGATCACTGGGCTGCGCCGAGGTCTCGATCCGGTCCTGCCGACGCCCCTCGATGTCGTCGACCTGTTCCGGGGTCAGGAACAGCTCCTGCCCTTCCGGACGGCCGATCGGAGTGAGCGTCGCATTGCTCCAGTTTCCCTGGAGATCAGGGCGACCGACGGCGGTGCGCGGAAGGACCCAGTCCCCTGAGGCACGCTCCTGAGCCTGTATGCAGCGCGGGAGCGCCGCCAGCGTTCCGGTGACCACGATGATGGCGGTCACCAGGGCCCGCATCATCTGCGCCGCGCCGACGGCCCGCGCGCCGCTCCCTCCCAGTCCGGGTCGGCGGCGCCGGTCCATGTGCCAGTCGTCGGGTCGTACTGAATGCCGTGCACACGACCAAAGGCGCCCGACCGAGGCTGCGGGCTCACGTCGATTCCGAGCGCGTTCATCTCTGCGATCTCCGCCTCAGTCCACCCGATTCCGGGCGTCGTCTCGGCGTTGAATCCCCCACCGAAGCCGCCCGCTACACGAGGTGCGGCGAGCGCCGAAGGCAGGTCCATGCCGAAGTCGATTACCCGGGTGATCGCATGCACCACGGCCGGCGGGATCATGCCGCCGCCCGCCGCCCCGAGCGCGAGGACGACTTCTCCGTCCTTGAGCACCATGAACGGGTTGATGTTCGACCGCGCGCGCATACCAGGATCTGTCGGCCCGAGGTATCCGCCCAGAGTAGAGGCGTACAGGAAGCCGAGACCGGGTGTGACGACCTTCGATCCCATGTTCGGCCCAAGCGTCTGGGTCAGAGAGACGAACATGCCCTCCGCGTCGGCCACCGTGAGGTGCGTGGTGTGGCCGCCGTACAGATCGCCGCGCGGGGCCAGATCAGGGAGTGGGCTGCCGAGGCCCGCCGGGGCCTGTCCGGGAGCCGAGACTTCATGCGCGAGCTGGGCTGCGAATTCCTTGGAAGTCGCCCGGGCCGCGGCGCTGTCGGTACCCAGGACGCCGAGTTCGCGCTGCGCCAGGCGAAGCGCTTGACCGGTGACCGCGAACCACTCGGCCTCGCTCATCGAGGCCGGGTCGAACGTTTCCATGATCTGGAGGGCCTGGATCGACAATACTCCGGCTGCGGGCACGTCGGTGCCCACGAGTTCGTAGCCGCGGTAACTACCGCGTACGATTCGACTGTCCTCTGCTTCGTATTGCGCGAGGTCCTCCATTTCGACGGCCCCCCCGTGGGCGCGGAAGTCATCGACCATCGCCTGCGCGATCTCACCCCGGTAGAACACATCGCGGCCCCCGATCACGATCTTCTTCAGCGTGGCAGCGTAGTCGGGCTGGACGAGCATGTCGCCCGCCCGGTGGGGCGAGCCGTCCATCTGATAATAAGCCTCGGCGGTACCGGGAAACTGGAGGGCCTGCTCGGCGCCACCGGCCTGCCGTGCAGCGTCGCCCGGGAGAATTCGGAAGCCTTCCTCCGCGTACCCGATCGCCGGGCGCATGACCGTGGCGAGTGGGAGCGAGCCGTGCTCCTCCTGGAGTTTGATCAGGCCCGCGAGGGCCCCCGGAATTCCGATGACGCCATAGCCGAAGGTCAAACGTCCCTGGGTCTCGAAGTCGTACTCGTAATCCCAGGGTGCCTGGGTCGTCCCGTCGATGCCGTAGAATTCTCCTTCGGAGGTGCGAACCAGAATCTGATTTCGCCCCCCGATCGAATTCATCGTCGGCTCGACGATCGCGATGGCGAACGCCGCCGCGACGGCGGCATCAGCAGCATTGCCTCCCATCTCGAGGATTCGCACGCCGGCCTCGGTGGCGAGCGGGTGCCCGGTACTGACCATTCCTGCGTCAGACTGCCCGCCTTGCCGGACGCTCTG
>JAFDCW010000879.1 GCA_019312705.1 Deltaproteobacteria bacterium | reverse complement strand
CCGGACGCCCGCGAAGCCTCCGACGCAGCGGAGGTGCAGGTTCTGACAGTGGTTGAGCAGGACCAAGCGGGGTTTCATCTCGGAGAGAACGGAGACCAGGGACTCGACATCCTCGAGGGCCGGCTCGAGTTCGAAGGCCTTCGAGAGCGCGATGCACACGGCGCGCTCGTCTGCGAGAGATTCATCGAGGGTCGTCTGCACGGCCTCGAAGGTAGGAGCGGCCTCGGCAGACTCGCGGGAGGCCCCGGACTCTTGGGCCCGTGCCCGGCGCAGGAGCTCGGCCATCCACGCGCCCTTGCCGACTCCGACCGGGCCAACGAGGGCCAGGCTCATGCCCACGCCTCCTGCTTTCCACTCCGAGACGGCTTCCAAAACCTCGTCGAGGCCCGAGAATCGGGCGATCGTGGACTCTTCGGAAATGTCGCCGGGGCCGAAAGCGCGCCGGAGAGCGATGGGAAGCTCGGACGCGTCGGCGGTTCCGCGACCGATGGTGTCGGCGGTGCGCTCGAGGCGGCGCCGAAAGAGATAGGCGAGGGCGCGACGGATTCGGTCGAAGCGCAGAGCCGTATCTTCGACGAGGATGGTTAGCCCCGCCGCCATGAGGCGCAGCCCCGCGGGGACGAGGACGATGACGTCCCAGAAGCGTCCCCGAGCGCGTTCGAGGCCTCGGGACAGAGTCGCCCCGGGGTATCGGGCGATGAAAGTATTGGTGATCTCGACGCGCCAATGCCGAACGATGAGGATGCCAATCGGCACGGCACCGATCCACGCAAACTCGATCACCAGCTCTTGGATGTAGCCCCTGCCGATGAGCTGCCGATCGAGGATGGTGAGGATGACCGCGAAGAGGGCGTACCCCGCGACGAGGCGAAGAGACCTCAGAATGCGGCGACTGAAGGCCGGTGAGATGTTGGCGCGGTGGGCCCGGGTGACGCCGACGATCGCGTAGTGGATGGTCGAGATGATGAGCCCGAACCAGGTGAGCGCGAGCAGGATGGACCGGGCGAGCTCGAGCTCCGGCGGGTCCGCGATGGAGCGCGCGAGGGCAAAGCCGGCGTAGGTCCCGATGAGTGCGAGCAAGGGCACGGCGACGGCGAAGACGGCGCGCTTCCATTGCTCGGCGAAGGCGACCGCCTCGGGTGTATCCGCGGCATCGACGAGGGCTTCGAGGACCCAGTGAGTGACCCGCTCCCGGCGGGCAACGAGGAGGGTGACGAGCAAGAAGAGCAGGAAGAGCTGGATGAGCACCCAGCGGCTCGCGGAATGGGCGAGCTGGCCCGCAAACCACGAGGGTAGATCTTTGAGGGTCGCGGGGCGGGTGCGCAGATACCACCGGGCCATCAGGCTGAGGTGGTAGGCCTCCTGGCGCAGCTGATCGATGCCTTCGGGGCCGAGGGAGAGCAGCCCGTTGCGCTTGGCGGCGCTGGTCCGGGGCAAGAGCTGCTGCCTCGCCGCATCGAGGGTCGAGACGTGGTCGGCGAGGGCTTTGGCTCGGGTCCAGCGGAGTTCCCGCTCGGCCAGGGCGATGCGACTGTGGGTTTCGCCGACCTCCTGCACCACCCGGAGCAGGTGCTCCCGCTCGGCCGGGTGGCTCTGGTAGCGCGGCGCCGCCGGGTCGAGGGTGAGCTCGAAGACGGGATAGCCCACCGGGGCATCGATGGCGGTCACCGCCCGGTCGAAGCTGCCCCGGCTCTGACCGAGGGCGATGACGCTCCGGTCGTAGAGGGCGTCTGCGACTTCCGGGGTCGGCTCGCCGTGGGTCACGACGACGTCGATCTCGGACGCCAACGCAGACCAGGACTGTCCCATTCGGGCAAGGCGCTGACGGTCCTGGGCCTGAACGCCGGTCGCCTGGGCAAGCTGCCCGCGCAGGGCCTCCGCCCGAGCGCGCTCGGAGACCAACTCCCGAGCCGCGGCCGCGGACGCCTGGGCCGCTTCGGCCAGGGCGCGCTCCTCGGCACCTCTCGCCTCGACTTCTACCCGGACCGCCTCGGCCGCTTGGGCGACGGCTGAGGTTAGCTCCTGGGCGAGGCGCCGTGATTCGGCATCGTGAGCGACGGCGGTGGCCCGTCGGGCGAGGGGCTCTTCGAGGAAGGCGATGAGCCGCTGGTCGTGGATGACGCGCAGCTCGAGGAGAGACGGGGGAGGGGGCTCCGGAGCGCGCACGGGTTCCGCCGCGTCCTGGGCGTCTTGCGCGTCCTGCGCGTCCTGCGCGTCTTGCGCGTCTTGCGCGTCGTCCGGCGATTCCGACGGGGGATCGTCGCCATCGGGCGCTGGCGCATCCGGGTCTCCGCGATCGCCTTCGGGTCCGACTTCGGTTTCGACTTCGCGATCGGCCCGAAGTTCAGATTCGTGGGCGGCGGCTCGCTCGGCAGCAAGGGCGGCCTCGGCCTCCGCGAGGTGCACGCGGAGTTCGACGAGGCGAATGGATACGGCGTCCGAGTCCACGGGATCGACGCCGCAGAGTTCGGTGGCATCGGCGTCGATCTGCTGCCCTTCGAGGAGGGCGTCGAGGGCC
>JAFDCW010000878.1 GCA_019312705.1 Deltaproteobacteria bacterium | reverse complement strand
CCACGAACGACGCGGATAGGTCTTGGGTGAAGCCTTTGGGCATGGAGCGGAGGAGGCGGAGGATGGCAGCCCAGGGGCCATTAAGTCGAGTCGCCGGCGGTGGGACGAATAGGCCCCCTGGGGCCGAATGGATCGGGCGGAGGCGAGACTTCTGTGGACCCCGGCGGAGCCGCCTCGGGCTATGCTCCCGCCCATGAAGCTCCGCCCCATCCTCGATGTCGCTGATGATCTCGGCCTCCGCGACTCCGTGGTCCCCTGGGGACCTCACGCCGCCAAGGTGCCGCTGCGCACCATCGGGAATCCCGAGCCCAAGGGCAAACTCGTCCTGGTGAGCGCTGTGACCCCCACCAAACACGGAGAGGGCAAGTCCACCGTGAGCGTCGGCCTGACGATGGGCCTCAAGAAAAGTGGCGTGAATGTACTGGCCTGCCTGCGCGAGCCGTCCCTCGGTCCGGTCTTCGGCATCAAGGGCGGCGGCACCGGGGGCGGCAAGGCCCAGGTCATGCCCGCCGACCGCATCAACCTGCACTTTACCGGCGACTTGCACGCCATCGCCTCCGCCCACGACCTACTCGCAGCCCTCGTAGACAACGACCTGCACTTCGGGGCGAAGAGCGGCCTCGACCCGCGGCGGGTGACCTGGCCCCGGGTCCTCGATGTGAACGACCGCGCCCTGCGCAAGATCACCACCGGCCTCGGCGGACGGCTGAATGGCGTACCCCGGGAGACCCGCTTCGACATCACCGCCGCCTCCGAGGTGATGGCGGTATTCTCGATGGCCAAGGATCGGGCCGACCTGCGCGAGCGCCTCGGGCGCATCGTCGTGGGCCTCAAGGCCGACCGCAGCCCGGTCACCGTCGACGACATCGGCGCCGCCGACGCCATGGCGGTGCTGCTCGACGACGCCATCGATCCGAACCTGGTGCAGACGGCCGAGGGCGGCCCGGCGCTCCTGCACGGCGGCCCTTTCGCCAACATTGCCCACGGCTGCTCGAGCGTGATCTCGACGCGCCTCGGCCTCTCCCTCGCCGACGTGGTGGTAACCGAGGCAGGCTTCGGCTTCGACCTCGGGGGGGAAAAGTTCATGCACCTCAAGTGCCGCGCCGCCGGGCTCTGGCCGGAAGCGGTGGTGCTGGTAGCCACCGTCAAAGCCTTGGCCAGCCACGGCGACGGCGACACCCAGGACATCGGGGCGGTGAAGCGAGGCCTCGCCCACCTCGACGCCCAGCTCGACAATATCGGAGCCTTTGGGGTGCCGGCCGTGGTCGCGGTCAACGTCTTCCCGGACGACTCGGAGGAGGCCCTCCACGCCATCGAAGCCCGGGCCATCGAGCGCGGAGCCCCGGTCGCCCGTTTCACCTCGTTTGCCGACGGCGGCGCCGGGGCCGAAGACCTCGCCGCGAAGGTGATGGCCACCCTCGGCGACGGCCCCGCCCCGACACCCAAATACCTCTACGAGGAGAGCGCGACCCTTCCTGAGAAGGTCGAAGCGATCGCGACGACGCTCTACGGCGCCGACGGGGTCATCTGGGCGAAGGACGCCACGCGCGATCTCAAGAACCTCGAGAAGGGCGGCTACGGTCACCTGCCCCCGTGCATCGCCAAGACCCAGACCTCGTTTTCCGGCGACCCGAAGCGCCCCGCTATCAAGGGCGGCTTCCGCGTCACGGTCACCAACGTGCGAGTCAGCGCCGGGGCCGGCTTCCTCGTCGTCCTGATGGGCAGCATGAACACCATGCCGGGGCTGCCCCGGGAACCGGCGGCGCTCAAGATTCGCTTGGACGACGACGGCACCATCCGGGGCCTGATGCAGGGCGAATGACGGCACCATGGCAGTAGAAACGGTCGTAGTCGTAGACGCCGAGGGAGAAGGCAAGACCCTCGCGGCGGTGGTGCGCGTGGCCCTCGAGGGCATCGCGTGGAGCAAGGCCCGGGAGATGGTGCGCCGCGGCAAGGTCACCGTGGACGGAGAAGTCGCCGAAGACCCTGCGGCGCGGGTGAAGGAGGGGCAGGAGCTTCGCATCACGCCCGAGGGCCGGCGTCGCCGGCGCGGCGTCCTCGACCCCGAGGCGATCGTGCACCTCGACGCCGATGTCGTCGTCGTGAACAAGGCCAAAGACACCACCGGCTTGATGGTCTTCCCGCGCAACCTCGCCGCCAAGCGCGCCCTCGCCCGGCAGCTCCGGGACCACTCGGTCACCCGGTCCTACGTCGCCATCGTGCACGGGCAGGCCCAGAGCAAGCGCCACGAGAGCACCTTCATACAACAGCGCGGGGACGGCCTGCGCGGCTCCTGGGGGGTCTATCGGCGGCCCAAGACCAAGGCTCCGCCGAAGGACGCAAAGCGAGCCGTAAGCCATGTGCGCGTGCTCCGGCGGCTAAAAGACGCGACCCTCATCGAGTGCCGCCTCGAAACCGGGCGCCAGCACCAGATCCGTATCCACCTCAGCGAAGCGGGCAACCCCCTGGTCGGCGAGCGGGTGTACATCCGCGAGTGGGAGGGCGAGCAACTCGAAGCGCCGCGCATCATGCTGCACGCCCAGACCCTCGGCTTCGACCACCCGCGGACCGGCGAGCGCGTCGAATTTTCGACGCCTGGCCCCGAGGACTTCCAAGAGGTCCTCGAGCGCTTGAAGGGTTGAGCTCGCGGCGATGGCAGAGCGTGAGATACCGAAAGTCGGGGGCGAACCCAGCGACGAAAGACGCACCCTGGTCCTGGCGTTCATCGCCCTCATCCTCGGGCTCCAGTTGCTGATCCCGCTGCGCTACTACCTGGGGGACGACCCCTACGACGAGCGCTTCAGCTGGCGCATGTTCTCGGCGGTGCGGGTGCATCGCTGTCAACTACAGCCCACCGAGACCGAGACCGATGGAAACGCGCGAATCATCGACATCAATCGAGAGGTCCATCGCGCGTGGGTGAGCACGCTCCAGCGGAACCGCAAGAGCGTCAGTGAGAAGTTCCTGGCCTCCCGATGCGCTGACGTTGGCATCGCCTCCGCGCGCCTGGAGAACCAGTGCGTGACCCCCAACGGCACACGCCTCGACCCGATCATCTGGGAGATGAGCTGCGCCAGCGGCGAAATCACCGAGCCGGACATCCGCCTAGAGAGGGACGACCTGTGAAGGCGATCGAGCGATACTTCTTCGGCCCGGTGATGGCCGCACGGCCGTGGCTGCTGATGAAGCTCTTCCTGGTGCTCCTGGCCTTCGACTGTTGGGTCGACCTGACGCCCCACGGCGGTCGGTATGGGATCGGGGATTTCAACGTCGCCCACTTCAACTGGCTCGACGCCCTCGTGCCCACCCCTACTCCGGCCATCTACGTCGGGTTGATCTGCTTCGCGGGGTTGCTCTCGTTCGTCAATGCCGTGGGCGGCGTGAACCGCGCCGCCCTCGGGGCCCTCGCCGGGATCTACACCTACGCCTGGACGATGAGCATGCTGGACAGCTACCAGCACCACTACCTGCTCAGCATCGTGCTTGTGGTTTTCGTCTTCTATCCGGCCGTCACAGCACGCATCGTGTCTGGAGCAGACGACGACAGCGCACAGGCGCTCCCGGGGGGGCGCCTTTCGGCGTGGGCCTACCACGCGACGGCCGTCAGCTTCGGCATCGTCTATTGCTACACGGCCCTCTCGAAGTCCGAGCCCCAATGGCGTGACGGCAGCGCGCTGCAACGCATCGCCCCGGAAGGCATGGCGCCCTTCTACGAGTATTTCGTCGGCAGCCTCGGATGGGACCATGGCACTTTCTGGTCCCTCGCGGGCGTCTCGGTCATCGGCGCACAAATCGTGATCGCCGCCGCGTACTTCAGCGCGCCCCTCCTCGACCGGGGGGTCCGTTGGGCCAAATGGGTGTGCCTCGCCGGCTATTTCGGGGCGACGAGCTTTCACATCGGCGCGGAACACCTCGGCCTCGAGATCGGGTGGTTCAGCTACTACATGATCATCGCCGCCGCGGTGTTCCTCTTGCCGGGGGGCATCGTCGCAGCGGTGGGCCGCTTCGCCGCGAAGCCCCTCGCTGCGACCGAGGCGATGCTCTCGGAGGGTGCATCAGAGAGCACCCTCGTAGCGAGCGCCGCCGCCGCGGCGATCACCGGCCTCGCGGGCTACGCGGTGGACATGCCCGGGGCCGCCGTGGGTTCCATCGCGGCGGGGGTCGCGGTTCTCACTCTGGTGGTGACGATGCACTTCAGGAAGGACGAACATCAACGCACGATGCCGTTCACGGTCGGCGCCATCCTCGCGGCGCTCTCCATGTGGGTCGCCTTCACGGGCACCGAAGCGCGCTACGATTACTATCGCTTCGTGGGCGGTGACCATCGGCGCCGGGGCGAGCACCAACAAGCCCTCGACGCCTACATCAAGGCAAACGACTACGCCCCCGAAGACAACAACCGCCACGACAAAGAGGACGAAATGCGTAGCATCCTGGGCTTGACCCTCCGTTGGGGCGGACAATGACGGTCTACCGCGATGGCGACGAACTGATTCTCCCGGGCCTCGCCACGGCCCACAGCCACGCGTTTCAGCGCGGGCTCCGCGGCCGAACTCACCGGCGCCAGAGCGAAGAAGGCTCGTTCTGGTCCTGGCGCGGCCTGATGTACAGCTTTGCCGAGCGCGTCGACCC
>JAFDCW010000877.1 GCA_019312705.1 Deltaproteobacteria bacterium | reverse complement strand
GCAGACGATCCTGTCGGCGGTCGACGGGATCTCCTTCGACGCGGCGGGGGAGTCGGCGGATCGGGTGTTCCGGCAACTGCAGGACGACGCGATCACGAGCATCGCGACAGGGCAGGATCTCGCCCAGATCTTCGCGGGCGTCGTGGGTCCGCTTCGCGGCGCTCATCTTGAGCTCGACGCAATCCGCTCGATTACAAACCAGACGGCGACGGCGGCGGCGGCCCTTGGGGTCGACTTCGAGCAGGCGACGCGAGACATCAACGCCATGGTACGCGGCACCGCCGGCGTTGATGTTCGGCTCTTCTCGGCGCTTCACAGCATGGGCGCGATCCGCGAGGAGGCGCGAGAGTTCAACGCGATGACGAGCTCCGAGCGCATCTCGGCCCTGCAGGATGCGCTCTCGGCATTCGAACCCGGGGGCGCGGCGTTCGGGCAGTCGCTCGGCGGCCTTCTCGCGACGTTCAAGGGGCTGATCCAGGTGTTTGGGCAGGCGCTCTCGGGGCCGGCGTTCGAGCGGATCCGGGGGGTGCTCTCGGACGTGAACGACTATCTGATATCGAACCGGGATCGCCTTGAGGCGTATCTCGGGGCTGTTGGAGAGCGCATCGCGGGTGCGATGGATGTCGTGATCGAGCAAGGGCGCGAGGGCTTTGCGAGCATTGTTCGTAACTGGGACTCGATCTCGGAACGGATGGCCGACTTCGCGACGGCGCTTCGCAGCTACGGCCCGCAACTGCAGGCACTCGCGGCGGCGCTCGCTGGGTTCTCGACGTTGCGCCAGGTGCTGGCGCCGATCCTCACGGTGGTCTCGACCGTCATGAGTCTCTTCGAGGGCGGGGGGATGCTCGGCGGCCTCCTCGGCGGGGGCGAGGCGGGTGCCGCGGGCGCTGCAGGCGCCGCAGGGGCCGAGGGTGCGGCGGCAGGCGCGGCGGCAGCTCTGGGGCCGCTCGTGGCCGTTCTGGCGGCCGTGGGGGGCGTCGCGACGGTGGTCGTCGGGTGGTGGGATGACTTCTTGGCGGCGTTCGAGGCGCTGCTCCCGATGCTCGAGCCGATGGGGCGCGACATCGTGGCGATCGGGATGGCGCTCTGGGAGATCCTTCGGCCGGTGCTGAAGATCGTCGGGACGACCATCCTCTCGACGCTCGTCCCGACGTTCCTCCTGATGCTGACGGCGCTGCGAGCTCTGCTCGTGGTGCTCCGGGCGGTGGTCGAGGCGCTCGCGTGGGTCGCGAACGCCATCGAGGAGAACCTGATCGACCCGATCATCTCTTTCATCGTGCGCGTCGGGCGCGCGATCGCCGAGTTCATGGGCTCCGTGATGGGTGACCACCTGCAGGGTTCGCAGGGGCCGCAGATGCAGGACGACCCTTCGATGACGCGCATGCTCGAGCAGATCGAGGCGAACGAGCCGATGGGGCGCCAGGGGTTCGGGCTCTGCGGGAGCCTCTCGGCTCCGGAGGCGTCGCTCGCGACTCCGAACGCGCGCCCGCAGACGGTCAACAACTTCCACCGGGGCAGCGTGACGGTGCGTCAGGAGTTCCGGCAGGCGGATCCGGACCGCGTCATGGTGCGGATGGTGAACGACATCGACGCGCAGGCGGAGCGCCGGACGCAGAGCGGCTTCGCGCCGGCGCTCACCCGGTAGTACGCTCCGGGAATGCCGCTCAAAAAGTCGAAGTCGAAGAAGGCGATCGGGCAGAACATCCAAACCGAGATGTCGGCCGGGAAGTCTCGCAAGCAGGCGACGGCGATCGCGCTGAACACGGCCCGCAAGGCGGGGGCGAAGATCCCCAAGCCGAAGAAGAAGGCCAAGAAGAAGGCGGCCAAGCGCTCGAGCTCGCGGAAGCGTCGCCGGTGAGGGTCCTGTCGGCCGCTCTGTCGCTCTTCGCCCTCGGATGCATCAACCATCGGGGGCCAGCTCGAGACGCGCTCTCGGACGAGCTCGCCGGGCGCGACGCGATGATCGCGGCGTGGATGGCGGCGGGGCGCGACGATCCCGCGGTTCACGAGGAGTGCGAGAAGCTCGAGCGAATCACGTTGATCCTGGTTCGGGAGCCGTCGCTGGGAGGGCGGTCGCCTTGTCTAGTGGGGCTGGGGAGCTCGGAATACGCGCAGGCGTGCTCGCTCGGATTCAGCCCTTCGCCGTTCGAGGAGCTCCGGTTCGGCGTCTACGTCGACACCGACAAGATCGAGCCGGGCGACTACCCGAACGCGGTGCTGCACGAGACCGGGCATGGTC
The DNA here is from genome assembly GCA_019312705.1 of Deltaproteobacteria bacterium. Next base: position 279 of record JAFDCW010000877.1, on the reverse strand, counting down.
TGCACGGCTGCGTGCTTGCCGGGCGCCGGCGTCAGGGGCTGCCCACCGACTGGGCGACGAGCGACGCGCTCGACCGGCTGCACGAGGACGCGGAACTCTGGGGACGGATTCAGAACGACGCGAGCACGCGGCTCGCGAACATGCTCGAGCCCTGACGCGCGCGCTACACTCGCCGGGTGTCGACTTCCATCGTGATCCAAGAGATGACGGGCGCCGGGCGGATCGTCGCCCTCGGCGGCCGCGCGTTGCCCGAGCGTCCTCTCCCGGCGGGCGGGGAGC
>JAFDCW010000173.1 GCA_019312705.1 Deltaproteobacteria bacterium | reverse complement strand
CCCCGAGCAGACGACGGGCCCGACCGCCCGTTCCGGCGAAGGCCACGCGGAGCTGGCGGGAGCCCTCGACGACCGGGAGTGTGACCCGCGGCGCGTTCGTCGCGACGTCCCGCCTTGTCGCGGCTTCCGCCGCGGTGACGAGGCCTTCGGCTTCGAGGTCACGGTGCCGAAGGGTTTCCGGCACGTCATCAAACGACAGAGGCTGTCCCCACCGGCTGCCTTGGGCGTGGTCGAGGACCGAGCGCTTTTCGGCTTCGGTGAACGCCGGGCCTTCGATTGCGTCGAGCTCTCCGAGACCAAAACGTTCCCCATAGGGTTTCCACACCCCGGTGCAGAGCTCTCGGTAGCGACATTGGCGACACGCCGGTGCCTGGGTCTTCTGGTCGGCGTCCTCGCTCGCTGCGGGGCTCGCCATCTCGAAGATGTCGCTCCACCCCTCGAACTCTCCGAGCTGGCACGGGGGCAGGCCCTGGCGCGAGCCGACCACGACGGGGACGCGCAGTCGTCGGGCCTCGTGCAGGGCGAGGCGGAGGACCGGCCGGACCTCGCTCATTTTTGGCACGAGGGAGAAGTTCTCGAGGGCCTTGAACTGCGGTGTCACGAAAGCGAGGGAGATCATGACCTCGTCCGCCCAGCGATCGTGCACGAAGCGCACGAACTCCGGAAGCAAACGGTAGCTCTGGGCATTGACCACGTGGTTCACGGCGGTGCGCACGCCGGCCGCGACGAGGTGGTCGATGGCCAGGACGGTCCGCTCGAAGTCTCCCCGCTTGAGCGTGATCGCGCGGGACAGGGCTTCGTCGCTTGCATGCAGGGAGACAAAAGCGTGGGTGAGGCCAGCCTCCGCAAGGGTGCGGACCTTCTCTTCGCGTGCGAGAAGCACGCCGTTGGTGACCACTTCGATCTCGGCCACGCCGGCGCGGCGAGCGACGTGTACGTAGGTCGGCAGATGGCGGCTCAGGGTGGGTTCCCCGCCGGAGAACGAGACTCGACGGACTCCCCGGTCGGCGGCTCGGGCGATCTGCCGCACCATCGCGTCCGGGTCGGGCCAGACGTTCTTCGTCGTCTCGTTGGCGCTGCAGAAGCCGCAGTCCTGGTTGCAGTGAACCGTCGGACGCAGGACCAAGATGGGGGTGGTCCGGGCGGCTGTCTTTTCCTCCTCGGTCCAGCGCCTCTTCGAGCGCCGCCTGCCGTCGAGGTGGGCGGGGAGGGCCGTGAATGCACGCGCCGCGACGCCCGCCGCGCCGTGGGCCGCGACGTAGCTCGCCGTCAGCCCCGGGCAAACGTTCTTCGCCGCGCAGTCCATGCACGTGGCCACGTGAGTTAAGCGCTGAACGCGGCGCTTTCGCAAACCTCGCCCTCGGAACGAGAGTTCCGCCTCCGGGTGATCACGGAGCGCGCACGGGGGCACTCCGCTGGTCGGTGGGAGCGGCGTATCGATGTCCCGCGTGGCGCACCACGAGATGGCCTCGGCAAGGCGCGGCGCGAGTCGGTCGAGGGGCGGCGGGGCGAGGCCCACGGTTCTCTCGGATCGCGGGATGCTCATCCATACGGTTCCGAGGTTCGGCGCGGCCCGGTGAACCGTTTCCAGAAGAGGCACGAGGTGGTCGACGTTCGCGGCCGACAGGGGCACCTCGACCTCGACCCGGAGGCCGGCCCCCTGGGCGTTGGCGAGGCCCCGGAGGCTCGCCCGATGTGCGCCCTGCCTCCCGGCGATGCGGTCGTGGATCTCCGCGTCCGCCGAGAACATCGGCACCAACACCGTATCGATGCCGGCCTTCGCGACGAGCTCAGCGGCCCGGGGCAAACGAAGCGCGATGGCGTGGGTCCGGTGGACGATCTGAGAGTAGCCCGCCGCCCGGGCGGCGTCGGCCAGGGGTCGCGGATCGGCGCCGCCGCGGGACCCGCCCCGGATTTCGAGGCGATCGCCGCCACGGCCGATGACCGCGAGGGGGTTTCGGGTGCCCTCCTGACGACAATCGCACGGCGCGCACGAGAGGCCGCATTGGCCGCCCAGGTAGATGCTCACGGTCGCGCCGCGGCGTCGCGGTGCCGGTGTCGGTTTGCTCTTCCGGGCCGAAGCACGCTGGGGTGGCGTCGTCCCTTGTCGGGCCATCGTCGCGAGCACCGCATCTACCGTGACCGCTTGCCCTTGGGCGCTCGTGTCCGCCTCGAATGCGTCGAGGAGAGTCCCGAAGAGCCGCAACTCATCGGATCCACCGGTGGCCGCGAGGGCCTCTTCGGCGACCGCCGCAAACCGCGCTACCGTCGCGTCGGCGAAACGAAAGGCGTGAGCCGGGTAGTAGCCGTAGCGCGCTGCCGCGTCGGCGGCGGCGTCTTCGTAATCCGGGGCGAGGAGGCCGTCGCGTTCGGCGAGCCAATAGAGGGCCGTGTCGGGGTAGAGCCGGGCGCGCGAACGCAGCACGTGGCCTCGGAGTTGGTGAAAGCGCGTGCGCCGAAGCGCATCGTAGTTGAGCCGGAGATCGCCGAGGGTCGTCCATGGAGAGAAGAGCACGAAGCCGAAGGACGCCTCGCTGAGGTCGAAGGCCTCGTGGGCACCGTCCCACTCGCGCATGCGCCCGAGGAAACGCTCGTTGTCGGCTGGCGTGACGCCCTTGTTGTAGCGGTCGAGTTCAGCACCGGAGAAGTTCTCGATCCCCACCAGGAATGGGGCGACGGTCACCTTCGCCTCCTGGGCGAGCTCGAGGGCGGCGGCGAGCTTGTCGTCCGCCGCGAGGAACCAGTCGGCCCGGGTTTCGAGGAGCAGCGAGAAGCCCCCCAGCTTCCGGTCGCGCACGCCCTCGAGGACTTTCGGCAGGTAGGCGAACGGGTTCTGGTCCTTGAGCACCAACCTCGTGCGTTCCGGGGCCCGCGCGCGCACCCAGGCGATTTGCTCGATGAGGCCCTGGGCGGTGTCGTCGTGGGATCGCGCCCGATAGCGGTTCCCCGTCGTACAGAAGGCGCAGCCTCGGCCCACGCCTTCGGGGAGCGAGACGCCCCGATAGGCGGGGTTGTCCCGGGCGTCGGCCTGATAGGGGCAGCCGGTGTTGCCGATCAACGAGAAGCTGCGAGCCCTCGGAAGGGCCCCCGGGGGCACGACGACGGGGTGCAGGTTGGGGCGAAACTCCCTCTCGGTGGTCGGCCCGGGGAAGCCGAGCCCGCGGCGAATGCCCTCCTCGGTACGCACCGCGCAGCCATTGGGAAGCGGGCCGCGGCCACAAAGGTGCTCGACCAGGGCGGGGAAGGTTTCGCGAAGGTCGCCGTCGCAGAGGTAGTGCCAAGGTGCTTCGGCGAGCAAGTGCTCACCCACTCCGTGCACGAAGACGACCTCCGGGAGAAGGGCCACCAGGGCCCTGGGAATGCGGTGATCCCAGACGCGTTCGTAGAAGACCACGTCGTAGGCGCCGAGCGCCTTGGCCAGTGGCGCGAGGGCACCCTCGGGGCCTGCATCGACCGCCGCTGGGTCGAGGACCGAAGCCACCACGTCGTTGTCGTGGCCGGCAGCCTCGAGGTCGCCAGAGATCAGAGCGAGATCGCGGTCGTCCAGGAACGAGCGGTCCCGGTGGCTGTGGAAGCTCAGTAAGGCGATCCGCACACGAGTGGTCTCTACCATACGGGATGCCCCTCGCGGGGGCGAGGCGTGGGCCTCGGGGGACGTCCGATGCCCGCCCGTGACCGCTGCCGCCGATCCACGTAGAGTCTGTCTCCTCATGACAGCACTTCGTGGAATCCCCGAGCGTGTGCTCGCCGCTGACCTGACGGAAGGCACGGTCACCCTCACCGTGCCCGAGGCCCTCTACCCCATCGATGCACTCTACGCGGCGAGTTTTGCGTTCATCGACGAGTACTGGGTGTTCGTCGAGGTGCCCGAAGCGGGAAAGTACGCGGTGGTCCTCGCACGAAAAGACGGCGAATCGGCCGAGAAGGACCTCGAAGTGATGGCCGGCCGTTTCGCGAATGAACTGCTCTCGGCGGCTTTCCGGGAGAAGCTCACCGAACAGAACAAAGCCACCCTCGAGGTGGTCACCTTCCAGGCGATGAACGGAGCCGCGGGGCCCCCGAGCCTCGACGAACTCGACGACTTCGACTTCTCCGAAGACCCCTTCGAGGACCCCCTCGGCATCGCTGAGAGCTGGGAGGAGAAGTACGGCAAGAAGGGTGCAGACAAGGGTGCAGAGAAGGGTTCGCAAGCAGAGTCGCAAGCCGAGCCACAAGAAGAGACGCCCGAAGAGACGACGTAGGACGGACCTGCCGACCTTCATCCGGGATGCATCATTGCGCTTCGATGGCTCCCGCGTAGACTGGGACAGCGATGGCCGACTCCGATTCCGAAGCACCGCCGAAAGACGAGGACGAGCTCCCGACCTTCGGGAAGGACCCCATTCGGCTCACGGCGCGCCAGCGTGACATGACCGACGGGGCGGAGCCCGGCGCCTATGGTTCCCCCGCGCCGCGGGATGCAGTGCGCCTCGGCCAGCATTGGTCCCACGGCTCCCATGGCTCGCACGGCTCGCACGGCTCGCACGGCTCGCACGCACGGCTCGCACGGCTCGCACGGCTCGCACGGCTCGCACGGCTCGCACGGCTCGCACGGCTCGCACGGCTCGCACGGCTCCCATGGCTCGCACGGCTCCCATGGCTCGCACGGCTCCTGGTAGACGGCTGCCTCGCGCGCTGCCCTAGCCCTGGCTAGCCCGTCCCTAGTCGCGCAGAACCGAGTACACGTCGTATGGGTGTCGCTGGGCGCGCGCTTCGAAGCTGAGCAGGCCGAGGGGGGCCGCGGCGTCGCTTCGCGATGCGAGCATGGCGAGGGTAGCGGCGGCGGCCTGGCCAACCACTCGTGCTTCGACGTCGCTGCGAAAGCTCCCGTAGATGGCGAGGCCCGACCCCTCGGCGAGGGGCGCCGGTCCAGCACCGGCGGCGAGCACGTCGAGCTGCACCTGGTGGCCGTGGCCTTCGAGAACCAGCGGGATCGCACCCCGAAAGACCGAGTGCACGGCGACGACCGTGAAGCCCCCGAGAGCCGCCCCCGGGGCGATGGGCCCGAGGAATAATCGCGTCGCGTCGTCGGCGGGGTCGGCGACGTCGTCGTGGTCTCGGGAGACGGGTCCCGCTTCGATGGGGTCCGTCGATTGGCCTTCCGCCTCACCGGTAGACCCTTGGGCCGCCGCAGTCGCGACGGGTAGTCCAGCTGCGGCGGCGATGGTGCCCACGGCGACTACGAACTCTCGCCGGCCATGCCGGATTACCGGCTCTTCATCACTGCTCACGAGTACAAAGGTAGCGAAGGGCGCATCCAGCGACAAGCACTCTGCCGTGTCGGCGGGTTCCGGAGGGCCGCCCGCGGGCGTCTACCACGCGGCGAAGCGCAGGGTGACCCCCCCCTCGGAGGATGCGCCCCCGGGCAGCCGAGTGCCTCGGGTGGTGATCGTCACGGGTGCCATGAGGCGTCGCCTAATCTCGTCGCTGTGGCGGGGCCAGCGCTGGGCGATCTTCCCGAAGACGGCCTCCCCGTAGCGCAGACTGAGGGTGCAATCGAAGCGACACGGGTAGTACGAAATCAGGGTCGATCCGCCTTCCTGGGGGGTCGGGTTCAGGCGCCCGTGGGCAATTTTCGTTCGGCCCAGGGCGTCGCGAACCGCAAGGTGATCCTCTCTCTGGCCGCGATCCGCCGACTCGAACTCGGTGATCCGCGTGACGAAAGCCTGCACGCAACATCGTGGATATCCGAGCAACCGACCCAACTCACGGTGCCCCTCGATGCTCTCGTCGGTCCCGCAAAGGGACAGCGCCTCCGCCTCCGCGAGCGCAGCGGCGCGCTCTTCATCGCGCGCAATGTAGAGAAGTTCCTGACCTGACCCTCCGACCCGAACCCGGGTCGCGAGGCCTCGGGCCTCGGCACGGGCGCGCTCTCGCTCGAGGTCAGGGCCGGGCCGCAAACGCAGGGCGGGCTTGAAGCCCAGGCGAAAGGCGATGTGCTCGATGGGGGAGGTTGAAGGGGCTGAATCCGTCACGGCGGGATCACTTTCACCAGGGTTTCAGAAGGTGATCGGGGAAAGCAAGTCGGCGGGATCGACCATGTCGTGGTAACCTCGATAGATACGATGGCGCGCTTTTGTAACCTCTCCGTCCTCGCCCTGTCGGCAGCCGCGCTATCTCTGTCCGCCTTCGGCTGCGCGAGCGGTGAGGGCGGCTCGGGAAGCTGCGTCGACCCTGACGCCTCGCCTGACGCGACGGAAATCTGCGACGGGTTCGACAACGACTGCGACGGGATGACCGACGAGGGCTTCGACCTCGGGGGCGATTGCACCGGCGCAGGATCGTGCGGCGACGGCACCTTCGAGTGTGGATCGTCTGGCGAAGCTATCTGCTCGACCGAGGCCGGCGGCAGCGCCGACGCGACGCGCCCCGAAATTTGCGATGGTGTCGACGAGGACTGCGACGGGAATACCGACGAGGACTTCATGGTCGGCACGACCTGCGAGGGCGAGCTCGGTTGCGGGACTGGCGTGCTCGAGTGCACCTCCGCATCGACGACCCAGTGCTCGTCGAGCCCCGGGGGGTCCGACTATGTGGGCGTCGAAATCTGTGACGGGTTGGACAACGACTGCGACGGTGAAGCTGACGAAGACTTCCCGATGCTCGGTGCAGCATGCCCGGCAGTTGGCATCTGCGGCGCCGGTAGCTTGGAGTGCGCGCCGGATGCGAGTGGCATGATCTGCAGCACCGGGGAGGGCGGCTCGGCGGACGAGACCACCCCCGAGGTCTGCGACGGCATCGATTCCAACTGCGACGGCATCGTCGATGACGGTCACCCCGGCGAACTTTGCGCCGCGGACCCCGTCGGCGGGTGGTGTTCGGCCGGCGCGTGCGGTTGCCCCGAGGGCTTCAGCGATGTCGACCGTACGATCCTCGGTTGTGAGTGCACCATCGCCCCAGACGTGCTCGACGGGACGGCCTGCGCGACCCCCATCGTCGTCGGCACGTTTGACGATACCGGCCAGAGCATGACCATTTCGGGCAACGCTCAGCCAACCGGCCGCGAAGTTTGGTACACCTTCACCGCGAACGACACCGTCGATACGTCGTGCGACAACCAGCACGTTCGCATTCAGTTCACCACCAACCCCGGGGACGCCTACGAGTTCACGGTGTGCAAAGGCGGCTGCGGTGGAGAGTGCCGCCTCGACGAAGGCTTCACCGATTTCAACGATGCCTTCGACCTCCGCGAGACCATCGACGCAGTCTTGACCGGAGAGTGTCCGTGCGCGGCAGCCGCGAGCGTCCCCGCCGCCAGCGTCAGCCCCTGCTCCGACAACTCGAAGGAGTACGCCGTTCGTGTTCGGCTACGCCCGGGGGGTGCACCGACCTGTGATCCGTTCACCATCGAAGTCTCCAACGGCGTCTACGACTGGGCTCCGTAGCTGGTCGGCAAGAAGGCGAAAGGGCGACGCCAGTCGACCGGTTAGCGAACGAGACGCCCGGCTGGGACGTCGACGCGTTCGTTCGACGTGAAGCTCTCCATGTCGGCGCGGAACGCACGCACCTCTCCGTCGCCGTAGCAGCGCACGTAGTCCTTGCGGATGCCTACGCAATAGGGGTCGAAGCTGCATTCGCCACAGGGCGAGGCTTTGTGGAACTGTTCTTGGTGGTCGGCGCTCACGTAGAGATTGGGTAGGGCCCCTCGGTAATACCGGAGGTCTCCGCCGAGCATGCACGGGGGGTAGCCGCCCTGGCCGATGAGCCCACCGAAGCCGAGGCCGGCCTCGAGGCAGTGGTCGAGGGCCTCACGGACGAAGGGTTCGACCTCGGTGAAGCGCGGGATGGCCCACGAGTACACGAGGTCGCTGATGCCTTGGGCGAGGGCGAGGCAGAGGCTGAGGCCGCCTTCTTCGGGCGCATAGGTCGCGGTCAACCAACGGACGAAGTCTGGCAGGTCGCGGTAGTTCTTTTTGGTGATGACGTGGGCGACCTGGGTCTCGACGCCGAGCTCCCGGAGCACGTGCATGCCCTGGACGGTCTCGGGGAAGGCGCCCTTCATCTTGGTGATCTCGTCGGACGTTGACGGGTCCTTTGAGTGCAATGACACCGTCGCCTTGGTCAGGCCGCTCTCGACCAGGGCGCGGGTCAGAGTCCGGTCGGAGAGGCGTACGGCGTTGGTCTGAAGCTCGATAGTCCGAAAGCCCAGGCTCCGGGCCCGGGCCAGGAGGCGCGGGAGGTCCGGGTGCAACGTGGGCTCGCCGCCGGAGAGCACCAAGTGGTCCGTGTGGCGTTCAGCGAGGGTCTCGAACGCAGCTTCGAGCTCCTCCGCGTCGAAGTCGGCCACGGTGCGGTCGACGAAACAGAAGCTGCACGCCATCTGGCAGTGGCCGTTGATTCGAACCAGGGACCGGCCGTCGCCGCCCCCGGCGTTGTCGAAGGCTGAGACGTGGCGGTACTCTTGGGCGACGTGGTCGGTCTGGCGCAACCGCCAGGCGAGGGAGCGGTCGAGGTCGACGGGGCTGAGCCCGTCGGTGCCGAAGCGCTTTACGTAGGCGGCCTCGATGCCGGGGCACGCGTCGCCGAGGGTACAGTCTTCGCACGCGGCGACCCGGGTCAGCTCGGCCCGATCCCGCCTTTGCAGATTGCGCACGCGCTCGTGAAAGACGAAACCGTAGGGGTCGAGGGCTTCGGTGCCGGCGCAGGGGCTGGGGGCCCGGCGGTCGAGGAAGCCGTAGGAAACCCCCGCGCGCCGGCACCGGGAGAAGGCCGCGGCGGCGACCTCGGCTTGGGCGCTGTACGGCACCAGCAGCTTTGCCGCGGCGCCGTCGACCGCCGCGACCTCGGGCACCGCGAGGTAGACCGCCGCGAGGGCCTCGGGCCCGCCGAGCCCCTCGAGCAGCCACTCGACGAGGGGCACGACGTCGTCCCGGGTGGTCGCGTAGAGGGGCACCACCACTTCGAGCTTCAGCGCCGACCGGGCGAGGTCTTCGAGGGCGCTCATGGCCGCGTCGAAGGTGCCGGGGGCCGCGAGGGCGTGTTCGTAGACTCGCCGACGGATGCCTCCGACCACGGCGACGGCGTGCGTTGCCCCGGCTTCGGCGAGGCGCGCCGGAGAGGCGCGGTCGACGAAGGCGTCGGCAGGACCTTGCAGGGCCACCTCTCGGACCCCGGCCAGCGACGCGGCGCGCACGACCTCGAGGATCTGGGGATGCAAGCCCGGGCGGTCGCCGCTGAAAACTACCCGAGTCCGCCCTTCGAGCTCGTGGTGTTCGCCGAGCCCCTCGGACGTGATCGACGAGAGCGGGTAGCGGTGCGCAGCCGCACCTGCCCGGAGCCACGGCTCGGGGCCCCGGAAGAGCGGGATGCGTTGCTCGCGGGGGGCGCTCACCGGCTGAGCCTACCAGGCGCCAGGCCCCGGGCCGTGGCGCGCCATTTGTCCGCACCGACCCTCGGGTGCGCAGCCGATGCAGGCGGGTTAGGCTCCACTGTGCTTCGTCGCGGCGCCTTACCCATCGTTTGCCTGCTCCTGGCATGCGGCGGTGACGACGAGGTGCCCCGCCTCGATGCGGGCCCCGATGGCGGATCGCACGTCGGCCCCGGGCAAACGGTCGATTCTCCGGCGCCGCCAGCCGAACCCCTCGGACCGGACTTCGGAGACTGCCGTCCCGGGTGGGTGCGTTTCGACGACGACGGCCTGGCCGCTTGTGACCCCTTTCCATCCCTTCCCTCCCCCGCGTCCCCCTGCGCCGACCACGAGGCGCTCTTCCCGGGCACGCCGGGATGCCTGCGTATCGGTACCCCGTGCACGGATGACGGTTGGCCCGAGGCTTTGCCCGCGGCAGGGGTGGTCTACGTCCGGGCCGGCGCGACCTCGGGGGACGGGACCCGCGGCGCGCCCTTTGGCGCCATCGGCGACGCCACGGCGGTCGCAACCGCGGGGACCACCATCGCCCTCGCCCGGGGCGAGTACTTGGGCAGCGTGCCCGTTGCCGCCGGCGTGACCCTTCGCGGCGCCTGTGTCGAAGGCACGACCCTCCGAGCGACCGACACGGTGGGGACGACGCCGGTGGTCGAGGTCGCGGGAGTTGGTGCGCGCATCGAAAACCTCACCATCACCGGAGCCCGTCCCGGCGTGCGCGTTCGCGGAGCCGGCCGGACAGCGACGCTCACCGCCGTGATCATCGACGCCGCAACCACCGCCGGCATCTCCATCGCCGACGGGGCCGAGGTCGAGGCCACCGAAGTCGTCATCCGGCGCATGAGGTCCGCGGCGGGGGTTTTCGGGCGGGGCATCAACGTCGAGTCCGGCGGCGGCCTCATCTTGACCCGGGCGGTGATCTCCGAGGCTCACGAGACGGGGATCCTGGCCCTCGGGGGGGCGACCGTGCGCCTCGCCGACGTTCACGTCCGCGACACGATCCCCGGCGGCGGTTTCGGGGATGCTCTCGGCGTCGAACTCGGAAGTACGGTCCGGGGCGCCGGCTGCATCCTCGAGGACAACAGCGGGGTCGGCGCCTACGTGACGACCGACGCGACGCTCACCCTCGAAGACAGCATCGTCCGTCGCAACCTGCACGAGGGGCTCCAGGCATCGTTCGGCGCGACGGCGACCTATTCGCGCATTCGGCTGGAGGACAATCGAGAGGGCGGCATCCTCTGCGACGGCGACGGCACTACCGTTACCGTCACCGATGCCGCGTTTTCTCGGCAGGGCCACCGCGCCGCGGCGACCCAGGCCGGGGGCGCCATCTCCATCACCCGGGCCCTGGTCCGGGACAACGGCCTGACCCGTCAGGAGTCGGCCGTCTACGTCAACGGCGGGGAGACGGCCCGGTCCTCGATGGCCCTCCGCGATGTTCGCATCGCCGGTCATCCCGCCACCGGCATCGAAGCCCTCGGGGGCGCCGAGGTGACCCTGGACCGCATTGCGGTCACCGGCACCCGCGGTACCGGCGTCCTGCTTCAGACCGGCTTACCCACCACGGTTCGCGACCTGCACATCAGTGATACCGAACCGGGCGTCGACCGGCTCTTCGGCCGGGGCTTCGAGGTCGGGGCGGGCGCGGAGTTCACCGTCGAGCGCCTTCACGTCGAGCGGGTGCACGAACTCGGCATCGTCGCCTGGGAGTCCCGGGGCACGTTCTCCGACGTCACCCTCCGGGACGTCGCTGCTCGTCCCGACGGCACCTACGGTCGCGGCTTCGAGGTTCAGGGCACGGTGGTCACGATTCAGCGTCTGCTCATCGAGGGCGCCCACGGCACTGGATTGTTGACCGGCACCGGCTCCTCCACCACGGCGTCGCACGTGGAAATCCTCGACACGTTCAGCAACGGGCCGCTGCTCTTGAGCGGCCACGCCGTCACCGTCAACTCAGGTGCCGAAGCGGTGATCACCCACGCCCGCTTCCTCGACAATCGCGAGGCCACCGTCGTGGTCTTCGAAGAAGGGTCGAATCTCGAACTGACCGACGTGCAGATCCGTCGCAGTCTCCCGCGTCAATGCACCGACCCGCGGTGCGCCGGCTTCGGCGGCGGCATCGGCCTCGGCATCTACGAAGGAGGGCGGGCGACAGCCCGCGACTTCATCATCGCCGAAAGCGCGCTCATCGGCGTGCAGCTCGCTCGCGGCGAGCTCGATCTCATCGACGGCGAAATCTCGGGCAATCCGATCGGCATCAACCTGCAGGTTCCCGATTACCCGCTCGAAAGTCGCACCACCCGAGTCTCGTTTCGCGACAACGGGCGAAACATCGACGCGGAGATTCTTCCCCTCCCGGACGCGGTCGCACCTTCCGACCTCTGACTTCCGATCAGAGCGCACCGACCGAGTAAGCGAGGTGCACGTTGGCCAGCTGGACGAGCACATGGGCGTCGAGTTGAACGAGGCGCGCCCGGTTCAGCTGCCGTTCGTTGTCGAAGAGCTCTGCGGTCGTCGTGCCGCCGGCGCGGAGCTGGGCTCGGCGGCTCTCGTAGGCCGTCGAGGCGGCCACGACGGACGCCTCGGCGGCTTCGAGGCCCCGCTGGGCTGCCCGAAGCTCCGCCTGGGCCCGGCGGACTTCGAGCTGGATCATGCGTCGCATGTTTTCGATCTGCGCCTCGGTGGCGCCGACCTCGGAGCTCAACTGGTCGCCGTGGTGGACCGAGGTCAGGGTGTCGTTCGGGGACCAGGTGAGGCTCGCCCCGACCTCCCAGCTGGGCTCCCAGTTCTGCTGGGCTCCCAGTTCTGGGTCGGCGGCACCTGGTATTGGTTGGGGTTGGCGTAGTTGGCGCCGGCGCGGACCCGGAGATGGGGGAATCCGCCGGCGTAGGCGACCTGGGCGGCGCCGCGCTGGGCGGTCACCACTTCGCGTAGCGCCTGAAGCTCCGGGCGGCGGTCCAAGGCCATCGCGTAGTCGGCGTCGACCGGGGTCTCCTCGGCGAGGGCCACTCCAAACACCGCGCCGTCGTCGGCGCCGATGAGGGTGCGCAGGGCCGCGTCGGCGATCTCTACGCCGGAGGTCGCCGCGGCCACAGCCTGGGCGGCTTCGGCGACCCGCGATACGACCGCGAGGCGATCCGATTCGGTCAGCAGACCGGCGCGTGTCGCCGCCTCGACCTCTTCGAGGCGGGCTTTGGCCTGCTCTTCGGCCTCGACCGCCACGCCGTGGGCGCCCCGTGCGCGGGCCAGGGTATAATAGGCCTCGTAGGCGCTGCGCCGCACACCCGCCGTAGTCACCGCGATCTCGTACTCGCGAGCCCGGGCGCCGGCCTCGGCGGCGTCGACTGCGGGCAAGATCGCGAAGAAGAAGTCGCTCACCGGCCAGGAGAGGCGTACGCCAAAGTCGGCCCGATCGCGGGGCATCGGCACGGACACGGCGTTCCCCGCTGCCTGGCCTTCGATCTGTGCGGTCCAGAGCGCCTGCGAGGCCGGGTCGGTGATCCGGGATGCGAGCTCTCGTTGGACCGCGATCGCCTCCTCATTGACGGGAAGAGGGATCGAGCCGTCCTCGAAACCGTCGATGTGGGCGTACATCGCCGATAGGTCGAGGCGCGGGAGCATCTGGGACCGCGCCCGCGCCACGCCGAACTCCGATGCTTGGGAGAGCGCCCGGGCGCGCGCGAGGGTCGGCGAAGTGTCGACGGCCCGGGTGGCCGCGTCGGCCGCGCTGAGTGAAGGGCCGTCTGCGATCGACTCCTCTAGGTCGAACGACGGGGGCGGTGCGTCGAGGCTGGCGTCTTGGAGCTCTTCTGTCTCTGAACCCGCATGCTCTTCTGGTGCCTCTGGTGCCTCTTGTGCCGCGAGGGGAGCCGCGAGGGCCAAGATGAGCGTTGCGAATAGGATGGACGAATCGCGCATGGATCACCTCATGGAGGAACGGAAGCGGAGGCTGGCGATGGTGAAGATGAAGAATCCCATCCCGCCCAGGATGAGCAGCTGGTTCGAGAGCTCGACGAAGCCAGCGCCCCGGAGGAGCGAGCCCCGGAGGATCTCCGCGTAGTGCCGGAGGGGGTTGCCGAGGGTGAGGGTCTGCAGCCACTCGGGCATCGACAGGACCGGCGTCATGATCCCGCTGAGCAACGCCGCCGGGAGCATGAAGAGGAAGCCGCCGAGGAAGGCCTGCTGTTGGCTTTGGCTCACCGTCGAAATCAGAAGACCGATGCCGAGGGTCGTTCCGAGGTAGAGCACGGTCGCGAGGAGCAACAGCGCCATGCTCCCCCGGAGCGGCATGTCGAAGATGGTGGCGCCGACGATGAGGGCGAGGCCGAAGTCGAGGAGCCCGATCACGGCGAAGGGAAAGATCTTCCCCGCGATGAAGATGACGCTCGGGATGGGAGTGACGAGGATCTGTTCGAGGGTGCCTATTTCCCGTTCCCGGGCGAGGCCCATCGCCGACACGATGGTGGTGATGATGAGCAAGAGCATCGCCGCCACGCCGGGGACCATGTAGATCGCCGACTCGAGCTGCGGATTGAAGAGCACCCGAGACTCGACATCGACCCGCGGCACGCGGGCCGCCTGGCCCCTCGACGCTGAGAGGCGGGTGACCCTGGCCAGGATGAGGGCCTCGCTCTGACCTTGGAAGTAGGCGCCGATGGCCGCGCCGGCGACGTTCGCCCGGTTGGGGTCGCTGCCGTCGAGGATGGCCTGGACGGTTGCGCGCCGACCACGGGTCACGTGGTCTTCGAAGCCGCGCTCGATGACCAAGACCACCGCCGCGGTGCCGACCTCGAGGCGCCGTTCCGCCCGGCTGACGCTGCGGTCCCGGCCGGCGTCGGCGAGGGTCCCGTCCGCGAGCAGGCGTCGGATGTGCTCCCGGCTGGTGTCGGTGTCGTCGAGGTCGACGACGACGGTGGGCACCTGATCCACATCGAGGTTCACCGCGTGTCCAAAGAGAAAGAGCTGAATCAGTGGAACCCCGAGCAGCAGGACCATCATGCGCTTGTCGCGCACGGTTTGCCGGACCTCCTTCTTCACCACGGATCGCAGCATGGCGAGGTAGCGATTCATGCGATGGTCCTCCGAAAGCGGACCGTCGAGAGCGCGAGCATGATGCCTGCAAAGATTGCGAGGGCGATCACCTGGGGCCAGAGTTCTTCGAGGCCATTGCCCCGGAGCAGGACCCCGCGGAGCCCCTCGACGTAATACCTCGCCGGGATGGCGCGGGTGAGCACCTGGAGCGCTTCGGGCATGTTCTGAATCGGGAAAACGAAGCCACTGAGCAGCAACGAAGGCAGCATCGAGCTGAGGGTCGCGGCCTGAGTCGCGACCATCTGATTGCGGGTGATGACGCTGATGAACAGGCCCTGACCGAGCATGCCGGCGAGGAAGAGAACGGAGAGCACGGCCAGGGCCGACGGAGATCCCTGGAATGGAAC
>JAFDCW010000876.1 GCA_019312705.1 Deltaproteobacteria bacterium | reverse complement strand
CTAACGACTGATCACAAGTTGAGGCTCGCCTTTGCGGCAATCCACCCGGCCTCGAAGGCGAGCATCTCGGCGTATCCCTTTGCGAGGGTCTGCCATCCGGGAGGACCGTTGTTCTTGATGTGACCGCCGAGGCGGGCGATCGCCGCGAGAGCCTCTTCGGCGGTGGCATCTGCAGGCAGCCGGCGGGCCTGGGGGTTGTGGCGCAGGGCCTCCAGAAAGCTGGGCCTCAGTACTTGTGAGGCGAGTATGTCGGGCTGACGAGCTCGCGTTCGGATGCGCAGTAGCTCTGCGGCGATCGGGTACGCCATCGCCAGCAGGGTCGTGAGTGACTCGAGAGATTCGAGATGTCGCTTTTCGAAGAGGCAGCCGGTCTTGAGAGCCTTGTGGAATTCCTCGACGAGCCATCGCGCGCGATAGATGTCGACGACCGCCGCGACTTGCTTGCGTGTCTTGATGGGTAGCGTGGTGCCGAGGATCCATTCGACCGGCGTGACACCGTCAGGTGCGTTGGCTTCGCGCACATGGACGACGTTCATCGAAATCGACGACTCGTCCCGAAGGTAGCGCGGAGGCAGGAGCTCGACCGTCGCCGAAAGCACCTCGAGTTCGGCATCGCGCGCCGCGCGACCGTTGTGCATGCGTAGCGGAACGGATTTGGGCCCTTTCCGACTTAGCGGAACGAGTCGCGTCATGCGAATGTCCCCGCCAGAAAGGCACTCCCGCAGTTTTCCGTCCTTCGTTCTGCGGTCGTGACTGAGGCGAATTACGTAGTCTGCCTGCAGGCTCGCAAGCTCGCTGAAGATTCGGAAGTTGTCGGCCTCTCGATCCATCACGTGGACCACCTGCTGACAGCCCTCGGTCCACGCGTGTGCTTCCGCCACCCCTTCCAGCCAGCGGTCGCTTTCGCGGCTCTTTTGCTTGGCGAACTCGCTGCCGGAACGATGACGCCCCTGGGCCTTCGTGCGCTTGGAGCGGCCCCACAGCTGCGACCACAAGATGCCCAACGGCAACCGATCATCTGTCCTTACGCAGAGCGCGTGGTGGACGTAAAACCCCGCCTTGCCGGTGCCCAGAAAACCGACTTCCTGCTGCTCTGCGCTCGGGCACGTGATGTCCGTAGTGTCGTGAATGACAAGGACTCGCTCCGCAGCGACCGCAGCGTCGCGGGTCGCCGACTGAACTGCCTCCATCAACTCCGTGAAGCCCCGCCTCCAGTTCCGCTTCGCTCTTCCAAACGTTCGGAAGACTCTCTTTCGGAGAGCGGGCGAGTGCCGTGGACAGACTCGCCGCGCGGCGAACTCGTCGCGGATCACCAAGTTCCGCTCGTTCAAAAACCTCGCCCACGCGCTCCAGGGACCGTTCGCTCAACATCCCCTACGATCGCTTTTCGCCACGCTAGGTCAACCGCAGACCCCTAAGCCCGCGGAATGATCCAGATACTTCTGACTACTCGTTAGACGGGAACGGGAACGGGAACGGGAACGGGAACGGGAACGGGAACGGGAACGGGAACGGAGACGGGAACGGGAACGGTGACGGGAACGGGAACGGGAACGGGAACGGGAACGGGAGCGGAAACGGGAACGGGAACGGCGCGGCACTACCGGCGCCACTGCCGGCGGCCTGTCGGCTCCGCCCGCCTCCGGCGCGCTTTCGCCTCGGGCCGCATCTCGTGGCCCCTTCTTGTTGAGCACTCCCGGCGACGCGGCGGTCGGCCTTTCGGCTCTGCACGACTCGCACTCCCGGCGCCGCTGCGGTCGGCCTTTCGGCTCTGCACGACTGCGTCGCGCTGCCGCCTCGGGCCGCCCTTGCGGCGCCTTCTTGTTGGGGACTGCGTCGCGCTGCCGCCTCGGGCCGCCCTTGCGGCGCCTTCTTGTTAAGGCCTACAGCGCAGCGTGTATGTGCTCGGCCGCCCGCGTCGCGAAGGCCATGATCGTCAGCTGCGGGTTCACCACCGGGGCGCCGGGGACCGACGAGCCGTCGACGATGTAGAGGTCCTTCACCTCGTGGGTCTCCTGGTGGAGATCCACGACGCTGGTCTTCGGGTCACGGCCCATCTTCGCGGTGCCGAGGGGGTGGTAGCTGAGCACGACGAAATCGCCGGGGCCGGGATCGGCGTCGATGAGCTTCTGCAGGCCGGTCTCGGCGTCGAGGGAGGGCATCGCGATGAGCCCCGGGTAGATCTTCTTCGCTCCCGCGGCGACCAAGAGCTGGGCGCTGCGGATCAAGCCCTGGTGCAGGCAGTGCACGTCGGCTTTGGTCAGGTTGTAGGTGATGAGCGGTACGCCCTTGGCGCTTGCCCAGACGCGGCCGCCCGGGCCGTGGTCGTGGGCGAGCACGCCGAAGCCGACTACGTGATTTTGCTGGGCGGTCGTGCGCATCAGCTCCTTGCCGGTGAGGCCGAGCATGACGGGGAAGATCGTCGGGTCGCCGTTGGCGGCGTTGATGAGGATGCCTTCGTCGATGAACTGCTGGGTGCCGTAACCCTGGGGGATGTGCTTCATCCCATTGATCTCTTCGTCGAAGAGGGCAAGCATGCCCGACGATGGATGCAGGGTCAGGTTGTGACCGAGCTGACCGCTCTCGCCGAGCAGCCCCTGCTTCATCAACATCAGCGGCGTATTGATCGCGTTGCCAGCGACGATGACCTTCTTGGCCCGGACCTCGAGGCGCTTGCCATTCTTGACGGCGACGCCGCGGAGGCCGACGGCGCGTCCGCCTTCGACGATGACCTGGTCGGCGCGCATGCCCGTCAGCAACATGGCGCTCTTGCGCAGCGCCGCGGGGATGTAGCTCTCGTTTGTGCTCTTGCGTGCTCCGGATTGGCACCCAAATCCGCAAAACCCCTCGCCTTCGCAGCCGGGGGCGTTCCGGGGAAGGGCGTAGTGGCTCCAGCCGAGGGCGTCGCAGCCTCGGGCGATGACGTCACCGATGGGGCCGATGTGCTCGCGCTTGGCGGGCTGGACTTCGATCTTACGCTCGACCTCCGAGTAGTAGCGGTCGAGGCCCGCCATCGAGAAGTCGTCGCTGTCGAGGCGCTCGGCCCAGCCGTCGGTGATGAACTTCGGCGGCCGGAGGGAGGTGCCCGTGTTGACGGCCGTCGAGCCTCCGACGAGGCGCCCGCTGAAGATGGGAAAGATGTTGTTGCCGACAGCCCAGACGCTGCTGCGGTAGTAGTTCTCGAAGGACTCGACCTGGCTGTGCCGGAAGTCGCTCCGGCCGAGGTACTCCCCCTCTTCGACGAAGAGCACCGCGTGGCCGCGCTGGGCGAGCTCGGCTCCGACGACGCCGCCGCCGGCGCCGGTGCCGACCACCACGACGTCGCACTCGATAATCTCATTCGCATCCCAGTCCGCGGCGGACGAGACGTTCTGCATCCAGCTCGGCGGCGCCTCGGGCAATACTCGGGGGCGCTTGCCGCCGAGGGCTTCGATGACTTGGGTCTGGTCGAAGTGAATGAGCTTCAGCAACGCACCCAAGAGGTGGATGGGGGTCTGCGTTACTCGGCGTTTGGCCATCCGGGCCAGGTGTTCTTCTTGTTCTAGGCGGCTCAGCTTGCTGAAGCGTCGCCGGTAAAAGGCGAGGGAGGTCGCGTCGAGGGCGGTGAGGGTCGCGCCGATCACTGGGAGCAGCGGCTCCATGTTCTTGCGGTCGAGGTACTCCTCGAGGCGTGCGATGGTGCGTTCGTCGGCTCCCGGGGCGCCTTCACCGCCGGGCAGGATCGCCT
>JAFDCW010000172.1 GCA_019312705.1 Deltaproteobacteria bacterium | reverse complement strand
CCACCATCCCCGGAAGAAGAACTCGAGGCTCAGAAACTGCCACGCGTAGAGCACCTCCCAGGCGAGGAAGTCGAACCAGCTGCGCGTCGCCAGCTTGTAGAAGGGGTAGTAAGTCGAGAACTCGCCGGTGTAGCTGACGATGATGACGGCGAAGAAGACGATGTGGAACGCGAAGACGTAGATGCCCGCGTGCTGCAAGAAGCCCTTCGTCTCGAAGCCCTGGTCCCGGATGCGCTGGCCCGTCGCTTTGATCAACATCACCGGCACGATGAGGTAGCCGGCGATGCGCCATCCGGCCCACCAGGCGAACTCGTACAGGCGCGAGAACGGGCCGCCGCGCAGGTCGTTCCACCAGTTCTCTTCGCCTTCGGCCCCGCCCATCGCGTCGATGAGGCGCATGAAGGTCCCCGAGCCGCCGAAGTACTCCATCAAGGTGAGGCAGACGGCTCCGGTCACCAACACGACGAGAGGGCGCCAGTCCCAGCCGAGGCCGGCTTCGCGGCGCGCGACTCTTTCGAGGTGGGCCTCGTCGTCCATCTCCTTCCAGGTGACGGTGAAGAAGCGGATGGGCCAGTACTCGTCGAAGCGTGACGGTGCCGGGTCTGCCGAGAGTCCCCGGCGCAGGCCGTAGGCCGAGGTCACCGCGCCCATGACGACGAGGGCGATGCTGACGCCCGCCGCAAAGGCGCTCTCCGAGGTGTCGGCGATGAGGAAGAGGGCGGTAGCCAGGATGAAGTAGACTTGGCCGAGGACGAAGTGGAACCAATGGGCACCATAGGCACGGGGGCTCAGAGTCTCCGCGGCCTTCCCGGTCTTGGTTCCGGCCGTGGTCTCGCGTTTTGCCGACGCGGACTTTCCGAGGCCTGCGTTGCCCTTCGCCATGACTTCAGCCCGCCTCGGTTTCGGTCCCGGCTTCTTGCGCCAGCTTCGCACCCGCGTTCAGCCGCGCAACGGTGACGTCCTTGCCGAGGATGGCCATCACCTCGAAGAGGCCCGGGGTCGCGGTCCGCCCCGAGAGCGCGACCCGAGCGGCCTGAGCCCAGTGCTTGAACGCCAGGTCGTTTTCTTCCATCCAGGCTTTGATCGCGTCGCCGATGGGGTCGACGTCGAAGGGCTCGATGCCCCGGCAGAGCTCGGCGACGGAGGTGAGGTGCGCCGCGAACTTCGGCTTCATGAACTTTCGACGGCCCTTTTCCTCGAAGACCACCTCGTCGCGGAGGAAGTACGAACAGCCGTCGGCGATGTCGGCGAGGCTCGTCGCCCGGAGCTTGACGTGGGGGGCCGCGGCCAAGAGGCGCGGATCGTCGGCTGCGATATCGCCGAGGCCAATCTCGGCGAGGAAAGGCAGCGATGCGGTGCAGATCGCCTCATCGGGCAGAGATCGAAGCTGCTCTTCTTGCACGTAGGCAAACTTCTTCGCGTCGTACTTGGCGCCGGTGGCGCCGACGTGGTCCCAGCCGAAGGCTTCGATGAGCTCTTCGCGGCTGAAGATCTCCTGGTCGCCGTGGGACCAGCCGAGGCGGGCGAGGTAGTTGATGACGGCGTCAGGCAGGTAACCCTTGTCGCGGTACTCGAGGACGCCGACCGAGGCGTGGCGCTTCGAGAGCTTCTGACCATCGGGGCCGAGGATCATCGGCAGATGGGCAAACGCCGGAGGCTCTTCGCCCAAAGCCCGGTACAGCATCAGCTGCACCGGCGTATTCACCAGATGGTCATCGCCTCGGGCGACCAGCGTGATGCGCATGGTGAGGTCGTCGACGGTGGCGCCGAAGTTGTAGAGGGGCACGCCATCGGGGCGGATGAGGACCTGGTCCTGCTGCTGGTCGTTCGGGTACTCGACGTCGCCCTTGACGAGATCCGTCCATCCGGTGGCGCCCGCCTTTGGGGCCTTGAAGCGGATGACGTGGCGGGCGTCGGGCTTCGGTGCTCCCTTGGTCCCGTCGCGCCAGGGCGACTGGAAGCGGAAGCCGTGGTCGTGACCGGTCGCCGCTTTGTGCCCCGCCCGGGCCTCGGCGAGTTCCTCTTTGGTCGCGTAGCAACGATAGGCCGCCCCCGACGCGATGAGCTTCTCGGCGTACTCGGCATAGAGTCCGAGGCGCTCGGTCTGGAAGTAGGGCCCGTGGTCGCCAGAGGCCTCGGGGCCTTCGTCCCAGTCGAGGCCCAGCCAGCGCATCGAGTCGAGGACGACTTGCACGCTCTCCTCGGTGCTGCGCTCTCGGTCCGTATCTTCGATGCGAAGGACCAGCTTGCCGCCGTGTTTCCGGGCCCAGAGCCAGTTGAAGAGCGCCGTGCGGGCGCCGCCGATGTGGAGATACCCGGTGGGAGAAGGCGCAAAGCGCACGCGGACGTCGGTCATGGCGACCGTCCCTTAGCACACATTTGGGCGGTCACGGCCCCGGGGGGCGCCGTCGAACCGGCGTTGGCACTGAAGCATTTGATGAGGGACGGGTTACCCTCCGGCGGCCTTGTCCATCTTCGCACGCCTCGGTGCTGCCTTGCCTCCGCTCGATCCGTTTGCGCGGGTGACGGACTCGGCCCGCATGAAAGCGTTGGACCAGCTGCTCGGGGAACGAGCGCAGCAAGTTGCCGAATGCCAGGCGCTCTCGGCTGACGAGACGGTGAGCACGGGCCGCATCGATGCGATCGCTCGGGCGGCCCTCGGCGCGCTTCGGGCACGCGGCACCTTCGGGGCCATCGATACGTGGGTGCGCACCGAGGCGACCGAGATCCTCGACGCCCCGGGCATTGACCCGAACGTGCGCAGCGAGGCGCTCCGGCGCCTCGAAGCGCTCAATGAGGACTCCGGGGCCCACACCCTCTTCGCTGGGGCTCTCGAGGCGGCCCTCGATGACCGGCCGGCGCCCCATGTTTATGAGGTCGCCGCGGGGACTGGGGGCTTCGCGCGTCGCGCGGGGCCAGGCCTCCGGGCGGGCCGGCCGAAGCTTCGGTGGACGGTATCGGATCTCGACGCCACGGGCCTCGAGACAGGCGCCGATGACCCCCCTTGGCTGCGCACGGAGGTCCGAGATGCCTTGGCGCTCGGAGACATCACCGGCGTTGATCTCTTCCTCTGCGTTCAGGCGGCGCATCACCTGACCCCGGGCATGGTGGTCCGGTTCCTCGCCCGAGCTTCCCGGGCTCCCCTCGGCGCCTTGATCCTCGACGTGCATCGAGGCGGCGTGGTCGCCGGCCTGGCCGGCGTGGTCGGCGCGGCTCTTGGGCGGAACCGAATCGTGGCCCTCGATGGCATGACGTCCGCCCGCCGCGCCTACACGCCTTCCGAACTCGCGTTACTGGCGCGGCTCGCCGGCGCTCGGGTCGTCCTCGCCCGCGCCCTCGGCCCCGCCTATTCCGTCCTCCACGCGGTCAGCCCCTGACGTCGGCACGACCTGTCGAAGCTGCCATCCTTGCACGTGCAGGCGCGCCTGGGCGCGGTCGAGTTCGCGGCGGATGGGGCCCATCGCGCCCCCGGCGATGAGGATCGCCCCGACCGATGCGGTGGCGAGAATCGCGAGGGTCGGTATCGGGCGCAGCTCCGAGATGCGAGGGAGGAAGCGCATGCCGTCTGCCCCGAACTCAACCGAGGACGCGACCAACCCAGTCCACTCGAGGCCCATCGGCACGATGGCGGCGAGGGCCCCGAGGGTCACGAAGAGGGTCCGGTACCGGGGCGGATGATTGAGACTGAAGAGCAGCGTCACGACGAGGATGAATATCGGCGCCACGAGGTACGGCCCGAAGAGAACGCTGGTCGACGTCGCCGTCGCGAGGGCCAAAAAATAGACGCTGAGGGCATGCATGGTTGCCGAGCGCTCGAGGCGCGATACGAGCCAGCTGACGATGCCCGTCGTGGTGGTTAGCGCCGCGAAGGCGGCGAAGGGCACCCAATCGCGCATCCCAGTCCAGATGGCCAAGGGGACGAAGAGGTTGAGGCCGAGGAACACTCCAGCCCCGAGGCGGCCGGCGTGCCGGGTCTGTCGCGTCTCCTGTTCAGCGAGTTCTTCGCGCACTTCGTCGGGGAGCGTCGCCGGCGGGTCCGTGAGCAACTCGACGAGACGTTCGATGGCCGGTCCGTGGGTGGGGTCGAGGGCCAGGGCGCGGCCCAGCTTGGCGAGGGCATCTCGCCGGGTCTCCTCGGTCTCCGTTGCCGTAGCGACGTCGACCTCGGCGGTCAGCGCGTCGGCGAGGTTGCGCCGCCGTTCGGAGTCGCGATGCCCGTCGAGGTAGCGCTCGATGCTCTCGTGAAGAGCCCGCGCTGTTGGGCGGTCTTCGGGCTCCTGGGCCGTCGCCCCGAGGATCAGCTCCTGCACCTCCGGGGGAAGCGGGAAGTTGGGGCTCTTGATGCGCTCGTCCGCGCCCCGTGTCGTCGAACTGAGCAGGTCGAGCGTGCTCTTGCCCTTGTGCAACGGTTCGCCCGTCAACATCTCGAAGAGCACGGCGCCGAGGGAATACACGTCGGCGGGCCCGTCGACCCGGTCGTGGGCCTCCACCAGCTCGGGGGCGAGGTATCCCGGGGTCCCGAGGATCACATCGCAGTGGGTATCGAGCCCCGAGTCTGTGAGTCGGGTGCCCTTGCCAACGCCTTCTCGGGGCGTGTCTTCGGGTTCGCCGAGGACCTTCGCGAGGCCCCAGTCCAGCAGGTACACCTCGCCGTACTCGCCGAACATGATGTTTGCGGGCTTGAGGTCGCGGTGGACGACGCCGCGCGCGTGCACGAAGTCGAGGGCGAGGCAAAGCTGACTGAAGTCCGAGAGCAGGCGCCGCTCGTTGAAGCGCTCTCTGAGGTCATCGGTTTCGGAATCCAGCGCCGCGAGCAGTTGTTCGAGGGTACGACCACGGACCCGGCGCATGGTGAAGTAGGGCGCACCGTCCGTGCCCTGGCCCAGATCGTAGACCGGCAAAATCGCCGGGTGTTCGAGTTGGCCTTGGACTCGCGCCTCGAGCAGGAACCGGGCGCGCACGTCGGGGCGGTGGTCGAGGCCCTCCCGCGCGACCTTCATGGCAACCTGACGTCCGATCGTGTGGTCGAGCCAAAGCCGAACCTCGCCCATGCCGCCCATGCCGAGGGTGCCTTCATCCTCGTAGCGCCTCGGCGTCACCTCAGGAAGGAGCGTATCCCCGAGGGCCCCGCCCGTGCCGCTCATCGTCGATTCCGGCGCGAGGGTCTCCGCCGACTCGACAGTTGCCACCGCGGGCGGTGTCTTCCGTAGCTCTTGCATCCTGCCGAGCAAGGATAGCGCAAAGACCCCCCGCCGATCTCGCGTTGGTTGTCACCAGTTCTCGAGGTGGGGCCTGAGGTCGAGCTCGAAGGTCCAGGCGGACTTGTCCTGAGTGGTGAGGTAGTGAGCGGTGCGGGCTATGGCGTCCGGATCGAGGGTGCCGCGACGGGCTTGTTCAGCACATCGGAAAGCACCGTGGCGGCCTCCGACGCCGAGAGCTCATCGCCGGCGACGGCGCGATGACGGTATGCGCGGCGTACGCCGAGCGCGAGACATGAGCCACGCCCGACCGACGGGGACCATCGCGTCGGCAGGGCCGACCTCAGCGGCGACCGCCCCGCAGCACGCTGATGATTTCGGTGAGGTAGGCGGTGCTCACCCGTTCGGCGGCGACCGGGGGTCCCGCGACGATGCTCACCTGAGCGCGCCCCGCGCCCGGGAGACCGCTGAGGGGCGCGCCGTTCTTCCGGCTGAAGACACTTCCCCAGAGGCCGACGAGGACCACCGGAACGACGGGTACGTTGCATCGGCGAGCGATCCGGGCCGCCCCCTCGCGGAAGGGTGAGAGCTCCCCGTCGGGGGTCATGGTGCCTTCGGGACAGAGCACCACCAGGTCCCCTGCGGCCAGGGCCTCGTCGATGGTGCGGTCGGCTCGGGCGAGCAGCTCGGGGTCTTCTTTCTTAGGCGCTATCGGAATCACGCCGAAGGCGTCGAAGAGCCACCGTAGGCCGGGGCGGTCGTAGTCGCGATAGTGCATGACGAAGCGCGGGACTCGCGGGCAGGCGACAAACATGAAGAGCCAATCGACCACCGAAACGTGGTTGTGAATCACGACGGCGCCCCCTTCGGTCGGGATGTTCTCGAGACCGCCGGTGCGCAGGCGGTAGACGGCAAACAAGAGGTCCG
Organism: Deltaproteobacteria bacterium; assembly: GCA_019312705.1. The sequence goes on along the minus strand of JAFDCW010000172.1, from coordinate 3,378 downwards.
CTACTACGATCCTCACGCAGTCAGCGTAGAGCTGGCGTTTGCGGCGGCGGCCTTGGTTGACGGGCCCGTCGGTGGGGGCGGCCATGTTGAAGGCAACGGCTGCGGCGGGGGTGGTCTCGTAGGTGAACATGATGTCCCCGGTAGTGCATTGCTCGTGCCGGTCGGCGGAGGCTCGAAAACAAAGCTCGATCCAGCTGCGGCGTCGCCGACCTGTGCAGGAGGCTGCCCGGATCGGGGGGCCGGGTGTGCAGCGGCATGCACGCCCAGCACCCCAGAATCGTCCTTAGCCCCCCGTTTTCCCCACGCTTTGCGCTGGCATCGGTCCTGAAGGGGGGAGGGACATGGTCCACCGCCTTCATCCCCCCGCCCAGCACGTCGCCTTGGGCCTGCTCCTGGGCATCACCGCCCTAGGGGTCTGTTTGTCCCCCGGTGTCGCGCAAGCCCAGTCCCCCGAGGTCGAGAGTCCCGCTACGCGCTTCATCGTGCGGCAGCGCCTCGCCGCGCTGCTCAATCCCAAGGGAGTCGACCACTACATCGAGGTCGCGAGCCGCACGCGGATCGGCGACCAGACTTCGCTCTGGTTCACGGGGGCCCACCTCGAGGTAGGCGCCGTCAGCAGCGTGTCACCGGTCTACGCCGCGGGGGGCGGATACCTACAGCTGAGCCCGCTCTCGTTCCTGGTCCTCCGGGCCCAACTCACCGGCGAAGGCATCTGGCCCATCGGTATGGACGGGGCGGGCTACTACGGTTTCGATACCTATGACCCCCACCTCTGCCCCCAACACTTCTTGGCCGCCGATGCAGGCAGCGCGACCGGCTATCGCGCACACTTCACCGGCACGCTCCAGGGCATGGTGCCGATGGGCTCGGCGCGCCTGCTCTTCCTGAACCAGTTTGGCGGCGAGTTCGCAGAGATCGGCGCCGAGCCGTACTACTACGACATGCGCCACGACATCAGCCGCGCTCGGGCGGATTGGCTGATGACCAACGAAGCGTTCCTCGGGGTGGACGTGGTGGTCGGGGATAACATCGTCCTGCGCGCCGGGGCCTACGACAGCCTGCGCTATCGGCCCGCTTCGGGTCAGGCAAACAATCAGGTCGGGCCCCTGGTCATGATGATCTTCGGCCGCCCCGGCAAGATCCTGTCGGCGGTCGAGCCCTTCGTGCGCGGCGGCTACTATACCCACCACGGCTCGCGTCTCGACGGGACGACGATCCTCGGCGGCCTCAGCCTGCGCTACGACCTCGGAGGCGCGTGATGCAGCGCCGCACCCTGCTGAGCTTCGGCGCGTCGGGCTTCGCCCAAAACGTCATCGGCACCTGCCTCGGCGTACACCTCTTCGTCTTCTATACGGACGTTGCCGGCCTCGCGCCGCTTTGGGTCAGCGCCGGGCTCATCGTCGCCACCCTCTGGGACGCGGTGTCGGACCTCGCCATGGGGCGCATCTCCGACGCGACGCGCTTCGCCGCGGGTCGTCGACGTCCCTATATCTTCCTCGGGGCGGTGCCCGTCGGCCTCTCCTTCGTGATGCTGCTCGGCGGCTACCACGAGCGCACCCGCCTCGCCGCTGCCCGGGAACTGCTCGGCAACGTCGGCGACCTCGTCGGGCTGCTCCTACCGATCGTATTGCTGATGGTAATCGCCGGCCCGGAAGGTGCGTCGAGCGGCGCCTCGGACCCGGACGTCGCCCGCGCCGCGTCGGCCCGGGCCTTCACCTGGGCCGCTTGGGTAGGCGGCGGCCTGGCGGCGGTCGCCCTCCTGATCACCGTCTTCGGAACCCGGGAGCGCGCTGTCGCTCCCCGGGCCCCCGCAGCCCCCCTCGCCGACGTATTTCGCGCCCTTCGCGGTAACCCCGCTTTTCGCGCCTTGCTCGGGGCGAGCTGCCTCGCCGCCCTCGCCTTTGCCTTCGTTCAGTCACTCGTGATCTACGTCATGGAGCACGTCATGAACGAATCGGACCCGAAGGTTCACCTCGCGGCGTTTGTCACCAATGCCGTCTTCGCGATCCTCTCCTATCCGTTCTGGACGCGCCTCGCGCGGCGCTTCGGAAAGCCTTTCGCTTTTCGTGCGGGCCTCGCCCTGTCTTCGGTGACCTTCGCGTCCGTATTCTTCGTCGGCCCCGGTGCCCACGTCCTGCTCTTCGTGGTCATGGCCTTCTCCGGCGCCGCCAACGTCGGCTTCTGGATGATGCTGCACGCTCTCAACGCCGACGTGACGGATCTCGATGAGCTCGCCCACGGCGAGCGCCGCGAAGGCCTCTTCGCGGGCTTCGCAGCCCTGGTGCGCAAGGTCGGTTTCGCCCTTGCCGCGGCAGGGGTCGGCGTGGGTCTGACCCTGGTCGGCTATCAGGCCGGCTCCGCGCCTTCCGCCGGGACCGTCGAGGGACTGCGGCTGCTCTTCGCCGTCCCGCCGACGGCCCTGATCGTCGGCGCGCTCGTACTCTTTCGGCGTTTTGAACTCACCCGCGAGAGCCACGCCCAGGTGCGAGCCGCCCTGGCGACTCGCGCAGGCGAACTCTGTCAGGTCGCCCGCGTCCCGGACCTGCCCTCGCTGGCTTCCCCGCTTCAGCCGGCCTTGACGCGGTCGCCGACCGGCACGTAGTTGCGCTCCCCGGCGCCGGTGTAGATCTGCCGCGGCCGCCCGATCACGTGGCGCGGGTCTTGGTTCATCTCGCGCCACTGCGCCATCCAACCGGGCAGGCGTCCGAGGGAGAACATCACGGTGAACATGTTCTCCGGGATCCCGAGGGCCCGGTAGGTGATGCCGCTGTAGAAGTCGACGTTGGGGTAGAGGTTGCGCTCGACGAAGTAGTCGTCCTTCAGGGCGATCTGCTCGAGCTCGTGGGCGATTTCGAGCAGCGGGTCGCTGGCGCCCATCTTCGGCAGTACCTTGTCGGCCATCGTCTTGAGGATCTTCGCCCGGGGGTCGTAGCTCTTGTAGACGCGGTGGCCGAAGCCCATGAGCCGGCGCCCCGAGCTCTTGTCTTTCACCTGCTCCATGAAGCCGCGGTAGTCCCCGCCAGAGTCGCGGATCTCACGCAGCATCTTCATGACGGCCTGGTTGGCACCGCCGTGCAGCGGGCCCCAGAGCGCGGAGATCCCCGCGCTGACCGATGCATAGATGCTGGCCTCGCTGGACCCCACCAGACGAACCGTCGAGGTCGAGCAGTTCTGCTCGTGGTCGATGTGAAGGATGAGCAGCGCGTTCAGGGCATCGATCGCGAGCTGGTCCGGCTCGTAGTCTTCGGAAGGCACCCCGAACATCATGCGGAAGAAGTTCGCTCCGTAGCTGAGGGAGTTCTTCGGGTACATGAAGGGCTGACCGATGCTGCGCTTGTAGCCGAACGCTGCGAGGGTGCTGACCTTGGACATCAGCCG
>JAFDCW010000875.1 GCA_019312705.1 Deltaproteobacteria bacterium | reverse complement strand
CGACGACCGTGCCGGGGACGACTGGAATTCTCGCCGGCAGTTCACCGCCCCGTCCTCGGGCACCTACCGCGTGTGTGCAAATTCCCACCGTCCGGGGGCCGAGGGGCCCTACCAGCTGCGAATTCGCACCACCCAGGCGAACTGAAGGGGCTTTCGCTCTCCCCACGGGCGGTGTTTTTCGATAGGATCCCGCCGAGATGAACAGGGCAGCATTCGTCGCCGCCGGCGTCGCAGCGATCATCGGTTTCGCTCTTCTTTGGCTTTACATGGAGCGCCTCAAGGACGAAACGTCCGGGGGGCCTCCCGTCGCCGTGCTCATGGCGACGACGGACGTCCCCCTCGGGGGCATCCTCACCCAAGAGATGATCGGGCAACGCAACCTCCCGTCGGGCTACGTCGAGGAGCGCCACATCCGGGCCGCCGATGCCGAGCGCATCATCGGGGTCCGCGTGAGCATGGGTGTCAAAGCCAACGAGTCCCTGCTCTGGACCGACCTCGCGACGACTGCCCAGCAGCGGCGAGACCTGTCGGGGCTGGTGGGGGACGGCATGCGAGCCGTCACAATCCGGGCAGATACCGCGAGCGCCTTCGGCGGTCTGCTGCGCCCCGGAGACCGTGTCGACTCGCTGCTCACCATGACCCGCGAGGACAACCACGAGAAGGTCACGATTCCGCTGCTGCAAAACATCCTCGTCCTCGCTGTGGGGGCCGATGTCGGGGCAACGACCTCTCGCCGACAAGCGCGCAGGCAAACCTTCCAAGAGGTATCGCTGAGCGTGACCGTCGACCAGGCCCAGCTCCTGACCTTCTCCGGCTCGATCGGCAGCCTCACCCTCATCCTCCGAAACCCCGACGACATCACGATCCTCGAGGAGCTTCCGGAGACCACGATTCGCGACGTCATCGAGATCGAACGGCGGCGCCGGGCCGCCCGCCGGGAGCCCGAGGCCCCGGCCCCGACCCCCCATATGCCCGAGCAAATTCAAGGTACCCGCCGATGAAACCGCTCTTCTTCACACTCTGCGCGACGCTCTTCGTCGCGATCTTCATGCCCGCCGCCGATGCGGCCGCCCAGCGCGTACAACGCCGCGAGCTCGAGATGGTCGTCGGTGAGCAGACCTCCATTTCCGCAGAAAACGTCGAAAGCTATTCCGAAGGTCGGGAAGGCGTAGTCGACGTGCGCGTGCCGTCCGACGGGGAGCGTTTCATCATCGTCGCCCTGAATCCGGGCGCGACGACTCTCCTGCTCATCTATGCCGACCGGCAGGTGCAGTACCGCATCCGCGTTCGGTCCGAGGAGGAAGATACCCAGGGCATCCAGGAGCGGGACAACATCCGCCTCGACTTCTACTTCATGCAGCTCGCCGAGACCTACGGCCACAACATCGGCGTCAACTGGCCCTCGAGCTTCGGCGGGGAGGCGTTCTTCAGCTCGACCCTCGACCTCCTCGCACCCGGCTTCACAAACGCTACGGCGGTCGTCACCAATCAACCCCTCCCCCGTTTGGATCTGCTGCAAGCGTCGGGCTGGGGCCGGATCATGCGCCAAGCCGCGGTCATCACCGCCAATGGTCACCCGGCCAGCTTCAACAGTGGCGAGGAGATCAACATCGCCGTTGCCGGCGGCATCACCGGCCAGCTCCATCACATTTCAGTCGGGTCGAATATCTCGGTAACCCCGCGGTACGATCGTGAAACAGGACGGGTCGAGCTCCAGGTCGTGGCAGAGGTATCGAACCTCACCGAAGGACGCGGCACCGGCGTGCCGGGTCGCCTCGTCTCCACGATCGATACCATGGTGAATCTGGAGATGGGGCAGGCGGTCATCCTCGGAGGACTGCTCGCCGAATCCCAGACGATGGAGCAATCGGGCCTACCGGGTCTGAGCCAAATCCCGATCATCGGTGTAGTCTTCGGCACCAAGCGCACCCAGCGCGAATACGGGCAGAACGTGGTCTTCATCGTACCGACGGTCGTGGACGTGGTCTCCCAGCAGGCTCGCCAGCGCATCACCGACGCCTTCGATGTGTACTGGGATTACACCGGCGGCCTGCACGACCTTCAGCTCATCGACATGCCCGCCGGTGTGCCGTCGGTCGCGCACCCCGACGGGCGCTCGCAAACGCCAACCCAGACATCAACCGGCGATGGCGAGGAATAACCAAGCACAGACGATCTTCCTCGGCATCGAGACCGCGGACGGCATGGAGCGTCTGCGCATCGATGAGGTTGGCCCAATTTTCATCGGCCGGGATCAATCCTGCCACGTCGTCCTGCCGTCCCCGGACGTCTCTCGCCGCCACGTCGCGCTCAAGGCCGAGGACGGCCGCGTGCGCCTGACCGACAAGAGCGCCAACGGCACCTTCGTCGGCGAGCGCAGCAAGCGCGTGCACAATACGACGGTCATCATCGGCGCGGGGGTGCCCTTCCGGGTCGGCCCCTACAATCTGCAGGTGCTGCCGGACCAGGAGCACGCCGAGGCCCGCGTGAGCCGGGGCCCCGTCGAAGCCACGCGCATGCCCGAGAACATGG
>JAFDCW010000171.1 GCA_019312705.1 Deltaproteobacteria bacterium | reverse complement strand
CGAGGGTGCCGCTGAGGGAGATCACGCCCGGATCCTCGTTCTCAGTGGTCGACGTACCGCCGCAGCTCGCCCCAAAAGCGAGCACAGCCACTACCCCGAACATACCCACTATCGTCTTCGTCTTCGTCATCGAGCCTCTCCCGTCTCTTCCGCTTCTCCAGCGTCCGGTGGGGGCGAAGACGTCTCGTGCTTCGAGTCGGTCTAGGGAAAATTGACCCCCACCCCTGGCGGCGACGAAATCGCGCCTTACGCTCAATCCGTCTGCCGGTTCACTCGAAGCGGCGGGCGTACGATATGCGATGGATGGGTCTCAGCCCCGGAATGCTCCGAATTCCCGAAGGGAATCGCGTCGCTTTCATCCGGGGGCTCGTCTCGTGAACTCGTGTCACGGGGCACCGTGCCCCCCCAACTGGAACACCCAGATAGTGGCCCGGCGCCTTTTCGAGGCCGGTGTGTCCCTGGGTGCCGGCGCGAGCCGGGGGAGACAAGAACGCATGAACGAAACCTGTATCGTTGGCCTCTCAACGGAGGTGGAAGCAAGTTAGCTTCCTATGTGAGCCCTGTGCTCCCCGCTCCGTTAGGAGAGGCCAGCGCGGATATGTAGGAGGGTGGTGACATTGGTGTCCCCACCCTCCTTTTTTTCTTTTCGCGCGATGCGGGCCCGTCTGCGGCGTTGACGGCGTTTGAAATACCGTTGGTATTCCTGCACTTCGTCGCCTTGCATTCGGACCTACCTCCCTCGAAAAATCTCTAACCGTGCTTACATACGCCGTCATGTCGAACGCGCGTTGTCACATCTTCACCGAGAAGGATGGCCTCCTCTCGAAAGTCGCCCATGACCTTCGCATCCGCGTCGACCGCTTTGACGTGAACGTCGAGGGCGCCGGCGATGCACGGCAGGTCACCGCGACCTTCGACCCGAAGTCCCTCGTCGTCGAGACGGCGCTCTCGAAGGGCGCCGACAGTCCGAGCGCACTCAGCGCAAAGGACCGGGCAAAGATCGAAAAGTCGATCCAGAACGACGTGCTCGAGGTGCGCCGGAACGCCGAGATCCGATTCACGTCGCGGAGCGTCGAAGAAAGGGGCGCGGGACTGATCGTCATCGGCGACCTGACTCTCCACGGCCGCACGCGGTCCCTCACCGTCGAGGTCCGGGATGGCGGCGATGCCTGGCAGGCGTCGGTCACGCTCCATCAGCCGGACTTCGGCATCAAGCCCTTCTCCGCCATGATGGGCACCCTCAAAGTGAAGGCCGACCTGCGGGTAGAGATCTCCGTTCCGAAGAGCGACGGCTGATCCCACTCACGAGTGCTTGATCCAGAGCCACGGAAGGCTTGCGAGGAAACCGCGGCCCGTCGCGATACTGCCTCCCGTGACTCTGCATCACACACTAGAGTTCCATCACGACGGTCTCGACGTCGATCGTCGGGACCTCGCTGCGGCGGCTGCTCAGGCCGAGGGCATCGAGGGTCTGCCAGCGGACTGCCCGGAGTCGCAGCGTCGCCGTGACCGACGTGGCGCCCGTGGGGATACGCATCTGGGCCTGTCGGGCTTCCCCCGCAGCCAGGCTGTGCGAAACGACGGTGTCGGCTTCGGTGATCAGCCCGACCGACGCGCCGTTCAGGGTCATCTCGGCGCCGAAGGACATGAGCCGCTCGGCCGAACCCTCGCCCTCTCGGTCCGTGAACGAAACGTCCACCCAGACGTCGCGGAGAAAGGCCGCGCCGGTGGGCACGGAGTGCCCCGCACCGACATTGGTGAGCGTGATGACGGCGTCGTCGCCCAAGCGCGCCACCTCGAGGCTTACCGCGTTTTGGAAGAGAGCTCGGGCATCGATCGCCGCGCGCTGCCGCGCTTCTTCTCCCGCGCCCCAGGGCGGATCCAGCCCAACGAAGCGGTGTTCTCCCTCAGGCATGTGGCAGGTCGCGCACGAGATACCTGCCTCGGCGAAGTCGGTCGCCCGGTGCTCGGTGAGGGTCGGCTCGTCGAGCAGGCCAGGGCCCGTCACCTCGTGGCAGGTTCCGCAGAGCGACGCCGAGGTCAGGAACCCCGTCGTTCGGATTTCGTGGGCGCCGTTGCTGCCTTGACCGGTCGGACCGATCAGCGGAAGGCCCCAGTCGACCCGCAACCGTCCGTCGCGCTCGCCGGTATTGCCGGTGGCCGCGTGGCAGGAGACACAGCCGATGCCCATCTCGCCGGCGAGGCCCGCGTGGCTGGGCTGATGGCAATCGACGCACGCGTCGCGGGCGCCCGCACCCCACGCGTCCTCGACCTCGACGAGCAGTGCCTCGAAGACCGGCGACGTCCCGCTCGTCGCGTGGGGGCTCGTCGACCACGCTCTGTACTCTTGTTCGTGGCATGTCCCGCAGCTCTCGGCGCCCGGCCCGAATAGAAGCGCGGCGCTCTGCTGCTGCGAGCATCCCGTTGAGGCGACCAGGGCGACCAGGGCGACCGGTGCGACCGGTGCCCACCGAACGGAGAAGCCGAAGAGGCTCATAGGCTGAAATGCACCTGAGCGCCGAGGCTCGCCTGTACCACCGCGAAGGTGCCGTACTCCTCGTACACTTCGCCGGTCCATCCGTGGGAGCTCCGGTCGTGACCGAGGTAACCCGTCGCCTGCACATCCAAGAAGAGCGAGAAGTATCGCTGCGGTGACCACTCGACGCCGGCGCCCCCGTGAATGCCGAAGAGCACGTCGTCGGCCCGGGGTGCGCCGTCCTGGGCGGGTTCGATCATGCTGAACACGGCGCAAAATCCGAAGAGCGGGCGCAGGCGAAAACCCGGCGCGAGCTCGAGGGGCACGTAGAGGTTGAAGCCGATCGGGTGATCGTGGCGCAGGCCTCCGCCGGGGCTATCGACGATGAGGTGCTCGGCGAAGAGGTCGACGCCCAGCATCGCGAAGGGCTCCCAGCGCAGGCGCCCGCCGACGCCGGCTCCGGGATAGGCCCCGGCCCAGGCCGTGCCGTAGACACCGAGGGCGAGGTCCTCGTCGAAGGCCGTCGACTGGCGGGAGTCGTCGGAGTCGTCGGAGTCGTCGGAGTCGTCGGAGTCCGCCGTCGCCTCGCTTGCGCCCGGCGCCCTTTGGGCCTGAGCGGCGCCGCTGAACCAGAGGCCAACCGCCAGAAGAGGGAGGCAAACGAGATAAACCATTCGAGTCATGGCCATGGGTGGGGGCACGCCCGGCCTTTTCTGATTCTTTTTTTGTCTTTCTCCGTCTCCTGCGATTTCCCACCCTCACCGACCGCGGCCCCGTCGTCTCATTGCGATGTCGCCGCCGCATGATGCTGGGCTCGACCTCGGCCGTCACTCGCGCGCGAGCAGCCGGTCGATGCGCCGGAGTTGGCTCGAGCCAGGGTTTACGGCGCGGAATCGGCTGGCCCGGGCCTCGGCTGCGCCACGGCGACCGAGACGCAGGAGCGCATCCACCGCCACGACCTCGCGCTCCTGGGCGAGCGCTCCCTGGGGGTAGTCGCGGGCGTGACGGTCTGCCAGGGCGAGGGATTCGGCGGGGGCGCGGCCGAGGGCGTCTTGGGCTTGCTCGAGGAGAGCGAGCTCCGGGATGCGCTCGGGTGCTTCGTCAGCGGTCGCGGTGTTTTCACGCGGTCGCGGAGTGTGTTCGAGTGGCGCCCGCGGCTCGGAAACGGCGCCAGGGGCCGCTGTGGGGGTGTCCAGTCCCCGAGGGACCTCCTGAGCCTCGCCCGTCGAAACAGTCGCGCCTGCGCTCTCGGACGGCGCTCTCGCAACGTCATCCGCCGCCGTGCTCTGACCGTCGTCTGCCCCGTGCCCCGTCCGCTGCCGCTCGGCGACGACCGCCCAGCTGGCGACGGCTGCGATCAGCGCAGCGCCTCCCAGCATGCCGACGATCAGCTTCGTGCCGCCCGTGACCCCGGCCGCCGTGGCACCGCCTGCACCGCCTGCACCGCCTGCACCGCCTGCACCCCCCGCACCCCCGCCACCGAGCAGGGGCCCGAGCTTCGTAGCCAGGGCCGCGATTTGCTGGTCCGACGGGAGATCCTCGCGCGCATCGCGGAGCGCTCCGGCGATCCCCTCGAACACCTCGGGGTCATCGACCCACTTCAGGAGATCGTCGCTCATCGCACGCTCCTCTCGAAGTGCCGCTGCACGACATCGCGGGCGGCGTAGAGGCGTGAGTACGCCGTCTGGAGCGGGCAGCCGATGGACTCGGCCACCTCGTTCATCGTCAGGTCTTCGATCTCGAAGAGTACGAATACCGCGCGCTTGTCTTCGTCTAGGGTCTCGAGGGCCGAGTCGAGGAGGGCCCGGGCTTGGCGTCGGGCGAGGTCCTTGGCCTGGGGCGCCGACTCCCGTCCCTCGGGGACCCGGTCGGTGACCTCCTCTCGGCGTACCCGGGCCCGGCGTCGGTGGTCGGACGCGGTGCGTACGCAGATGCCGTAGAGCCAGGTCGTCAGCGCGCTGCGCCCCTCGAACTCGGGCAGCTTTCGATGAACGACCACGAAGACATCCTGGCAGAGGTCTTCGACTTCGGCTTCGGGGACTCCGAGCTTGCACAGCACCCGCCAGACGTAGGGCGCGTGCTCACGGAAGACCGTCCCGAGGTCGTGGGCCTGAGTGTGCTGCACGGTCATGAGTGGGCGCCTGGGCCGGAGCTTATCAATCGAATATCCAGCCAACGCCCAGATCGAATATCCCGGCGACGGTTTCCGGGGTGTATCCGGCTGTCGATGTCGGGCCGGTGGCATAGCCGTAAGGGTCGGTTGCCGGGTTGATGGCCAGGGTCGGGCGCGTCCAGATGACGAGGCCCTTCCATGGGTGAAAGGCGACGCGGGCTCGGAGGAGGGCGTGGCCGACGATGTGGTCCTGGGGTGGATCGACCACGCCCCCGATGCGCAGGAAGCCGAGCTCCCCGCCGGCGCATCCCCGGAGGCCAAAGGATCGGAAGCGGAACTCGGGGCTGCAGAGCAGGAAGCCGCCAAACGCCGTGAGCCAGTGCACGTCGCCGGGGCCTGCATCCTGGGGCGAGTAGGGGTAGAGCGAAGCGTTGAACTCGGCGGCGATGAACCACGGGGTCTGGATGACGATAGCGCCGAAGCCGCCGATGGTGGGCTCCGGGACCAGGCCGACGGCGACACCGAGACCCCCGTCGATCTCGCCGGACCAGCCGAAAAGCGCACGCTGGTCGGGGGCAGGAGCGGCCTCCGCGGCATCCCCTCGCGGGCCCTCGAGGCCTTGGGTCGGGTCGTCTCCTTCCGCCGGCGCGTCGTCTACTGTCGGTCCCACGGACGGGCCGCCATCCTGTTGTTGCGGGCCTCCGAGGTCACGCTCGTCAGCGTCAGGGTCGATCATCACGGCGACCACGAACGCGACGGTCGCGGTCAGCTCGCTGCAGTCCTCGGACTCGGTCCCGAGTTCGCGCTGCCCGAGGACTTCGCCGCCGGCGGTCGCGACGGCGAAGGTAGCCGTGAAGCCGCCGCCATCGCCCGGCGCGACGCGTCCCTCGACGCTGAGCTCGGCGTTTCGCGGCGCGACAAAGACTTCCCGGCCGAGGCGGGCCTCGACCGCTCGGGCGAGCTCCGGGGCGGTCGCGCAGTCCTCCGCGCCTGGCAGCCGAACCCAGCTCAACGACGACGTGCGGCTCGCGGTGCTCGTTTGGACCTCTGGTCCGCCCTGAGCCAGAGCTGGCGTGGCCGAAATACCGACCGCCAAAGCTACCGTCCACCAGATCGAAAGCCCCCGCATCGCGTCCCCGGTGTAGCAGACGCGAGGCGGTCAGGCCCCGGCCCGCCCCTTTGACTCCGCGCGAGAGGCCCTTTCAGAGCATTGAGGACTTGACCCGACGCAGGCCCCGGGAAACGATGATTGCCGATGCCCGGCGACCCCACCCCGCCCACCACGGTTCTGATCGTGGACGATCTCATCGAAAGAGCGAGTTCCGAGTCCGTCTCCCAGTGGTCGCGGACCTTCGGTCCGGCGGTCCTGGTGGGTCCCAAATCCATGACGTTCGATGACTACGGCGGCGACATCGACGAGGACGAGGAGGAGAACCACTGGTCCTTCCAGACCCTCGCGGCCGGGGTCATTCCCAAGGTCGGAGATGATCCTCTGACGTCATTCCGCATCGGCGAGGTCTACGGCCTCAAGAAGGCGGCCAAGGGCGCCTTCGCGACCACCCTCCTCGTGGGCCGGGCGAGCTCCAACGACGTGTCCATCGATGACAACAGCCTCTCCAAGCTGCATGCGCGCATCAAGCTCGCCGCCGACGGCACGATGACCATCAGCGACTCGGGCTCGATGAACGGCACCATGCTCAACGAAGAGCCTGTCTCCTCCACTCCCGTAGCCCTCGCCGCCGGTGACGTCCTGCAGCTGGGAAGTCGCATCTTCATGGTGTACGAGATCGCCCGCTTCCGTCGCCTCGTCGGTCGGCTCCGGCATCCCTAAACGTTGAAGCGGAAGTGCATGACGTCGCCGTCTTTGACGACGTACTCCTTGCCTTCGATGCCCATCTTACCGGCGGCCTTGACGGCGGCTTCGCTGCCGAGGTCGATGAGGTCTTTCCAGTGCATGACCTCGGCCTTGATGAAGCCGCGCTCGAAGTCCGTGTGGATCTTGCCCGCGGCGCCGGGGGCCTTGGTGCCCCGGGTGATGGTCCAAGCGCGGACCTCGACCTCGCCCGCGGTGAAGTAGGTGATGAGGTCGAGCATGCCGTAGCCCGTGCGGATCACGTCGTTGAGGCCCGGCTCTTTGAGGCCCACGGACTCGAGGAACTCGCCCCGGTCTTCGGCGTCGAGCTGCATAATCTCGGCTTCGATGGCGGCGCAGATGGGCACGACGGGCACGTCGCGTTCTTTGCCGATCTTGTTGACGGCCTGAACGTGGGCGTTGTCGGCGGGCGTGGCGGCGTCGTCTTCGCTGACGTTGGTGACGTAGAACATCGGCTTGTCGGTGAGCAAGCAGAGGTCGCGGACGATGCGCCCTTCGTCCTCGTCCTCGGCGTTGGGCTCGAAGTTCGAGGCGAGGTTTCCGCCGTCGAGGATCGCCTCGAGGCCCTCGCAGACGCCGACGGCCTTCTTCTCGATCGGGTCTTTGCCCTTCGAGGCCCGGCGCGCCTTGTCGAGGCGCTTCTGGACCGTCTCGAGGTCTTTGAGGATGAGCTCGGTCTCGATGGTCTCGATGTCCGCGACGGGGTCGATGCGGCCGTCGACGTGCACGATGTTGTCATTCTCGAAGCAGCGCACGACGTGGGCGACGGCGTCGACGTCGCGGATGTGGCTCAGGAACGCGTTGCCCTTGCCCTCTCCCTTCGAGGCCCCCTTCACCAGGCCGGCGATGTCGACGAACTCGACGGTCGCGGGGATCTGCTTCTTGGGCACGACCTTCACCACCAGGGCGTCGAAGCGCGGATCTGGGACCGGGACCACGCCGACGTTCGGCTCGATGGTGCAGAACGCGTAATTGGCGGCCTCGGCCTGGGCCGACGAGAGCGCGTTGAAGAGCGTGGACTTGCCGACGTTCGGGAGCCCGACGATGCCTACCTTGAGTGTCACCCGGCCCCGATTAGCGCGGCCCGCCGGGGGGCGCAATGGGCCTGATCGGGGCCGCCGGGGGCGTGCAAAAACTCAAGTGTTTTGGCCAGTTGCGACGACGACACGCGCCCGTCACAGTGTGAGTTGCCCGAACCGGGCAAGGTTTTCCAAGATGCGCGGCCATATCCTCGTAGTCGAAGACGAAGCCGACCTGGCGGAGTTGGTCTCTTTCAACCTCAAGCAGGCCGGCTATACGACGTCGATCGCTGGGGACGGCGCCAGCGCTCTTGCCGCC
>JAFDCW010000874.1 GCA_019312705.1 Deltaproteobacteria bacterium | reverse complement strand
GGTTGCTCATCTGGTCGATGTTTTCGAGGACGAGTTCGCGGAAGCGGAAGAGGGTCTGGGTCCTCTCCTTCAGCGGAACGGCACGCCAGCTCTCGGCGGCTTCTTTTGCTGCGGCGACGGCGGGCCCGACGTCGGCGGCGGCGCTCACCGGAATGGAACCGATCACGGTGTTCGTGTACGGGCTCACGACGTCCATGCGGTCGCCGCTGGCGGCGTCACGCCACTCCCCAGCGACGAGGTTTTTGGCGGCGATGGGCTCGTTCGGAAGCTCTACCAACGACATATCGATGTACCCCAGCGAAACGGTGATTCAGGAAAGGTGCGGCGGGCACTGTGACCCGGGATCCCCCAGCCGTCGAGCGGAGGTAGGGGGCTTCCAAAAGCGGGCTCTTTGCCACGAAATCAGCGCGGTCGCCGCGACTCTCCGGGGCGGGGCAAGGAGCCGCCCCATGGGATAACCTCTTGGCGAGTCACCATGGAGACCCTCCGGCGATGCATCGTGCTGCGCGGCGATGCGAGTGAGACCGCGGCCGCCGCCGCGCGACTGACCGCATCTACGGTCAGTGGGGGCACTTTGTGGGTTGGCCCTCTTGCCCCAGAACGAACCACCACCGTCCCCGCCCGCCAGGTCCGGAAGCTCCTCGGTCGCTCATTCGAAAGCGTAGTCCTCGACCTCACCGAGGGCGTCGACCCCGATCTGCTCGGCCAGGCTCAGGGCTTCATCGTGCGCGGCGGCGCCCTGGTCCTGCGTTTGCCCGCCGCCGGGCGCCCTCCCAAAGCAGGCCGAATCTCCCTGGCGGTCCCGCCTTTTTCCCGAGAGGACGTGGGCCTGCGCTTCTGGCGTCGCCTCGAAGAAAAGCTCGCGCGCCCGTGGGTCGAGGACCAATCGGCGCCGCCCCTGACCCCGAGCCGCGCCCCCGTGACCGGCACCCGAGAGCAAGCTCGCGCTGCCGAGGGCCTGGCCTCGCTCTTCACGTCCTCCCGCCCACAGCTCGCGACCCTCCTCTCCGATCGCGGGCGCGGCAAGTCGAGCGCCCTGGGCCTCGCCATCGCCCGAGCCGCGGCCCAATCTCCAGCCCAGCTGCGGGACTCGGTCGTGGTGACCGCCAGCGACCGCGCAGCAACCCGGGAGGTTTTTCACCACTGCGGACCAGATGCGGCGCGTTTCGTTTCCCCTTCGGCCCTCCTCAGAGAGCCCGAAGCACCTCGGGTCATCGTCGTCGACGAGGCCGCCCAACTCCCCGTCCCGTGGCTTCGAGCCCTCGTCGGGCGCTACCCACGAAGCACCATCGCCTTCGCGACCACGACTCGCGGCTACGAAGGAACGGGGCGAGGCTTCGTATTGCGCTTCATCGAAGAACTGAATCGAGACCCGCGGCCCCTCTGCTCCTACTCTCTCGAAGAGCCGATCCGCTGGGACCCGAACGATCGCCTCGAGGCCTTGATTTTCGACCTATTGGCCCTCGACGCCACGGCGGCTACCGGCCTCACCGGGTTAGACCCCACCCAGGTCGTGCATCGCGAAGTCGCGAAGGACGAACTCGTCGCGAACGAATCCCTCCTCCGCGACTTCTTCGGGCTGCTGGTTCACGCGCACTACCGCACCGCGCCCTCCGACCTTCATCGAATCCTCGACGCCCCGAACCTGCGCTTGCACGCCTCGTTCGTCGGGGACCGCGTCGTCGGCGCATGCCTGGTGGCCCTCGAAGGCGAGCTCTCGGCGTCCCTCGTGGCGGCGCTCTTCCGGGGCAATGAACGTATTCGCGGCCACGCCCTCCCCGAGACCCTGGTCAGCCACTCCGGCGTGCCCGAGGCGGGAACGATGTCGTTCATCCGCAGCGTACGCATCGCCGTGAGCCCGGAGCTGCGTCGAGGGGGCATCGCGACGGGGCTCGCCGAGCACGTACACGAAAGCTACGCGCCGGACTTCTTCGGCACCCTCTTCGGCGCCACCCCCGGGCTCATCGCCTTCCGCCGCAGCCTCGGCTACGAGCTGGTGCGGGTTGGCTCGTCCCGGGGGATTCGGACCGGCGAACCGACGGCGGTCATGGTTCGGCCCGCAACGCCCCGGGCCGAGGCGCTCCTCGGGCGACTGCGAGGTGCCCTCGCCCGAGACCTCGAGGCAGGGCTCGCCCTCGCCGAGAAGGACGGCGAACTCCCCCTCGCACCGGACCTCTTGGCCACCTTCCGAAAAGGCCTCCCGGCCCCAGCGCCCCTCTCCACCGAAGAACGCGCCGTCTTCGTCGAGCGCTACGCGACCGGCGGCGCAACCTACGACTCTGCTCGTGGCGCCCTCGAGGCATGGCTTCGCGACCACCGAGGATCCCTGGACGACTCGGCCGACCTGGACGAAACGGGCGCTCTGCTCATCCGGCTACGCATCGAAGACCGGCGCGGTTGGGACGAGATTTGCGAGGTGACTGGCCACCCCACGGTCCCAGGGGCGATGCGCGCCCTGCGCCGTGCGGTACGCGCGCTCTGGCTTGGCAAAAGCCGCGCGCCCTGACGAGCGCCTCAATCGGGTTCGACGTCGA
>JAFDCW010000873.1 GCA_019312705.1 Deltaproteobacteria bacterium | reverse complement strand
CCCTCGCCCGCCGCCGGCGCCGCCCGTCCCCTGGGGCGCCGCCTCGTCCTCGGAGGTGCTGACTCGGGTGACCCAGGTGCGCTCCGGCGCGGTCGCGGGAGCCGCCGCGGGCCGGCGCGCCCGGCGGCGCCACCCGGCGCCGCCGTCCAGATGTTCGATGCTCATGCCCGGCGCACCGCCGGTGAGGAACCACGCATGGGAAGCGGGGTCATGGTCGAAGCCCTGGACCGGAAGGTAGCTATCCCCGAAGCGTCCCCCGACGACGAGGGAGGTCCACGGTGAGAGCAGCGAAAAGCGCACGCCCAACTCGACGAGGGCTTCACGACCGGCGTCGGCGTCCATGAGCTGGCGCAGGCGGCCCGTGGCCCAGCGCTTGCGCACATCGCCGCCATCGACGATGTCGCGCTTCTCGACGCGGTAGATGGCCTCGACGGCCTCGCCATCGCGGGTTCCACGAAGGGTCACCTCGGCCGGGAGTTCGCCGACGAGGCGTCCGACGAGACGAAGGTGGGCCCCGTCGCGAGCGGTGATCGGGGGCCGCGGGTAGACTCGCTCGATGCCCTCACCGAGGGCGACGGTCACGCCGCGGAGGGTCGGCCGGGCCGCAGCCGCGAGCACTCCCATGACGGCCCGGGCGGCAACGGTACGCTCGCCGACGGCCTGAGCCTCCTCCCCGAAGAGAGCCCGCAAGAGATCGATGTTGGCACCGTCGCCGACTGCAAAGGCGAAGAAGCGCGGGGGCGCATGGACCGAAGAGAGGGCCTGAGAGATGGCCGTCGCGTCGAGGTAGCCGGTCGTCGGGACTCCGTCGCCGAGGTAGAGGACCGCGCCGCGGGGGCGGCCAGCGACGACGCGCGCCGCATCCCTGAGCATCGCCCCGAGGTCGGTCGCACCGCCGAGGTCGGCGTGGGCGAGGCCTTCGAGGATCGCCTCTCGGGTCTCGTCGCTGGCCTCGGTGGGCTCGGCGGACACGCCTTCAGGCACCCGCGCGCGCACGTCGCCGAGGCGCAAGGTCACCCGGTCAGTCGGCGCGAGCTGTCGGAGGACGGACTCGACGATGGCCCGACTCAGCTCGAGGTCTTCGTCGTCGGTCGCGCCACTCGCGTCGACTACGAGGACCAGCTCGAGGGGGTGGTCCACGACGGACTCTTCACCGCCGGCGGAGAGGCCGGCGGTGGGCAAATCGATGAGCACATACTTTTCGTCGCCCTCGGGGAGGTCGCCGGCGGAGACGCTCGTCACATAGGCATGGGCGACTTCACCATCGGGAGCACCTTCGTCGACGAGGTCGAGGTAGAAGTCCGACGTCGGACGGAAATCGCTCCGACGCAGAACGACCTGCCCGCCCGTCGTGACCGCACCCATGCCCGCTCGATAGGCCTTGGCGTGGGACCCCGAAGCGTTGACCTCGAGGACGAACTCACCGATCTGCGGGGCGTCCTCGCCGCGCTCCATCGGGTAGACCCAGGTGCGAATGTCACCACGCCGCTCGAGCCACTCGGTGTACTTGAGGGAAACGCGAATCGTCGCCCCCGGGGTCACGGGGTTGATGCGCGCCCGGAGACGCTCGGGGCCGTCCCAGGTGAGGCGGCTGGTGGCCGTGGCGACCGGGGCCCAGCTGAGCTCGTACCCGGAGCTCGTCGCCATCGGAGCGACGACCGCAGGGATGAAGCCCCCGCCCTGGTCGACGGAGAACTCGGTGACGATCGCCCCGGCTGGAATGCGCACGCCGTACTCGGCTTCGAGGGAGTCCGAACGCGCGTTGAAGAAGGTCTGAACCACGGTGGTCTCGACGAGGTCGCCGCGGATCGCCGCGTCCACCTCGTGGGCGCGGATCGGCAACGGCGTACGCGCCTGGCCGATCTGGTCGATTCGGCGCCCCCGGAGCACGCCGACGTAGCTCGGCCCCCGGGGGGGCTCGGGGCTCGGGTCCGAGAGCCCGCCGGTCCAGTCGTCCCAGAGCTCCGCCGCTTCGATCTGAGGTTCGCCGGCGCCGAGGACCAGGGTCTCGCCCTGGACGACGCGCCCCTCTCCGTCGTCGCTTTGGTAGGTCACCTCGCCGCTACCGCAATAGATGTGGGCCTCGTCGCCTTCGAGGGAGACCGCGAAGGTCGCCCCGACCGCGCTGACCGTTCCATGGCCCGTATCGACGAGGGTCGCCTCGGCGCGAGCGGCGTCGATCCAGAGCCGTCCGGCCTCGAGGGTCAGTCCGTCGAGGCGGACCGCCGCCCGGGACGCGCGGTCGAAGAGAACCCACGCGCCCGAATCCATGCGCAGCGAACCCCGACCTCCGGGGCCCGACGCGACGGTTGTTTCTTCTTCGACGCGAGCCGGCGCCACGACCGGCGTCACCCGCTCACCGCGGGTCAAGGAGAACTCGCCGCGGATGACCTCGGCCATCGCGACGGTGGGCGCGGGAGGCGGGGGAGGGTCGTCGCCGCAGGCGGCCAGACCGAGGGCGAAACCGACCGAGGCCAGAAGAAAGGCCGAAAGAAAGGCCGGGATCGACGCTAGGGGAGTCGCAAAGTTCATCGAAC
>JAFDCW010000170.1 GCA_019312705.1 Deltaproteobacteria bacterium | reverse complement strand
AGCCACGAGCGCGGGCTCTCCGTCGGGGTACGCTCCAGCGGTCAGTGTGAGCACGACGCCGATGGATCCACCTACTCCGATCTCCACGGAATCCGTGGGCACGACTGATGAAGCGCGAGTAACGACTAGGTGGCCGTCGCTCATCATTTCCACGCCGATGTCTTCGAGAATTCGGTTTCCCGGTGATGAACCCGGGCTGGGCGTCAGAGCAATTCGTGCGAAGCACTCGTAGCTCGTATCGTCGCAATCCATGCGTGCCAGGGTGAACGAGGTACGGATTTCGTAGCCCGCCTCCAAGGGCAGGCACGAGGTGAGGAGCCCCGTCGGCGCTCCCGTGCCGGCAAACTTCATGATCGTATTCCCGTCGAAGTCCGGGCGCGTCCCCGGAGGCATGGGGATACCGTCCCACGCAATCCCGCTGTTGTAATCGAGCACGCCCTCCATGCCTCGTGAGCAGCACTTCTCGAGCTGTCCGCAGGCGAAGTCGTTGCAGTCGACGAGTCCATTGCAGTTGTTGTCTACCCCGTCGCCGCACATCTCCTGAAGATCGCTACAGCGCGGACCCGTGTCCCCCGCGTCCGCATCCCCGCCATCTCCGTCATCGCCACCATCTCCGGCATCCGGGTCGCCGCTATCCATTGCGTCGGTGCCCGTGTCGCTGGCGTCGAGCTTGTTGTAGTCGACAGTGTTCACCAGCGTACAAGCGCTCAGGGCGAACATCGCGCTGGCGATGAGCAATACGGTGCGCATCACTGGCCGCCCCAGGTTCCGCTGGCCATGAGCATGGCGCCGCCTTCGACGGGGGCCCCTGCGACCTCGATGGCCGACGGGGGCTGCTCCACCTCGCGGTTCAAGAGGGTGAAGATGAGCGCGGCGATGCCGACGGCGGCGGTCACGCCGAAGAGGATGTCCGCGGCGGTGTTGAGGGTCTCTACCTGGTTGGCCCCGGGCGTGCTCGGATTGTCGTCGAAGTTGTTGTTGGCAACGACGGCGGCGATGCCGGTGCCGGCCGCGCCGAGGCCGATGACCCCCGCCGAGAGCCAGAGCACGCCGGGCAGCTTGCCGAAGCGCGTCTCGTCTCCCACGTCCACCTCGAGCTGCACCGTGAGGCGTGCTTCGCCGTTTGCCGGGACGTCGACGCGGCGCGTGGCCGGGGCGTATCCGGGAGCCTCGATGCGAATCGTCCGGGGCCCGGAGGCGACCGAAGTCTCGAGCTCCCGCCCGGTGTTCAGAATCTCACCGTCCACGAAGACGCTGGCGTCGTCGACGTTGGTGCTGACCGCGAGCATGCCCGTTGGCGCGTTCTGTGGCGCCTCGAAGCGCACTTCCCGGCGCCCCTCGCCGGGACGGAGGGTCACCTCGATTGGCGGTGCGTCGCCGAAACGAATGACGTGCTCACCGGGCATTACCCGGAGCTCGCCGCTGGGGTCGACCGGATGCCCGTCGAGCAGCACCGTGCCGACGCCCTCGGCGTGGATGACCAACGCAATCGGCTCGGCGTTCAGCTCGACGGCGACGCGCTCCCGGCGCCCCGTCGCGCCCATGACCGTGGCTTCTCCGTCGACGTAGCCTTCGGCCGAGACGAAGATCCGGTGGTTGCCGGCGCTCACGGCGACCTCGAGGGGCGTCGTGCCCTCGACCGCGAGGTCGCGCCGGTCGATGCGCACCTCGGCCCCCGGCGGCGTGCTCACGATCATGACCACGGCAACCCGTTGCCTGAGGGCGGTCAGCTTGGTCGTGGCCTCGGCCTGTTCCTCTGCTGAGAGGTTCGGGAACTCGAGGTACTCGCGGAAGTAGCCGAAGGCCTCGTCATCGCGCTCGAGCCCTTCGAGGGCGACGCCGGCGTTGTAGACGACGTTTCGCGTGCGCACGATCTGCAGGCTCTGCATGTAGCTCTCGAGGGCCTGCTGAAGGAATCGCGTCTTCCGTGGGCCGCGGGCGTTCATGCCCCGGGTCAGGGCCTCGTTGCCCTGCTCGAAGTACACCCGGGCCATCGAATTCTCATCGGCGCTCGCGGGCGCGGGAGCCGCCGCCACGGCGAGGGTCACGAGTCCGAAGCACGCGAAGCCAAAGAGATTTCGATAAGCCATTTAGAAAGTCATCTTGATCGTGCCGGCCATGCCGCCGCGCATTGTTCCCGGTTGCCTTCGAACTGGGCGAAGGCGTCCTTCGACCACGGCACCCTGCGAGGGCACGACCGATATTGTTTCGTCTAAGAAGCGATTCTTGGCAAAGGTGACCTCGATCGGCCCGTCACTCAATGCGACCGGGGTCACCAGGGGGGTTTCCCCCAATTCTCGGCCGTCGATGGAGACCGTCGCGCCTTCCGGGCGCGAGTTGAAAGTGACCGAGACCATTTGGGGAACCCCCGCTGAAACCTCGTCACCGGGAACCTCGACGCCCTCGGGAACCTCCGATGACGCGTCTGGCGTCGGATTCTGTCCATCGTCTTCGCCCGAGGTCTGGGCCCCGCTTTCGGGCTCGGTGCCCGTCGCCGGTGGCGTCTCCGGGTCGGAGGTTCCCGTGCCGAAGACGACCGCAACGCCGATGACTGCCACCGCCAGGGCCGCCGCGCCGAGACCGAGGCCGAGGCGCGACTTCGGTAACACCGGCTCGTCCATGGTGACGCCCCCCGTCCGGTATCCACCCTGCGACGAGGGATCGGGCGTGGGCATCGATACGAGGTGCGCCGGGGTATGCGGGGAGGCGGTGCCGGCGAGGACCTCCTGCATCTCTTCCATCGTTCGGAAGCGGTCGTCCGGATCCTTGGCGAGGGCCTTCATGATCGCGGCTTCGACTGCGCCCGGAATGTGCGCGTCGGGAGCGCGAGCTGCAGGCGGCTGCGGGGGCTCGTTGCCGTGTTTCCAAAGAAGCTGGAAGTAGTTGCCACCGTCGAAGGGAGGCGTGCCCGTGAGCATCTCGTAGAGCAAGACGCCGAGGGCGTAGATGTCGACCCGGCGGTCGATGTTTGCTTCGCCGCGGGCTTGCTCCGGCGACATATAGAGGGGCGTGCCGACGAGCTGCCCGGTCTTTGTCATGCGCACTTGCTCGGTCTCGGCGCTCTTCACCTTGGAGATTCCGAAGTCGAGGACCTTCACGAAGTCGCGGTCGTGCTTGCGAACGATGAAGATGTTTTCGGGCTTGAGGTCTCGGTGCACGATCCCGTTTTCGTGGGCCGCGTGCAGTGCCCCACACATCTGCATCGCGATGTGCAGCGAGCGGTCGAGGGGGATTGGGCCGTTCTCGAGGACGTCGGCGAGAGCCATGCCCTTGAGCAACTCCATCACGATGAAGACGTCGCCCTCCTCGGTCGTGTCGAACGAGACGACGTCGACGATGTTGTCGTGGTCGATGCTCGAGGCCATCACCGCCTCCTGGCGGAGGCGTTCGATGGCCTGTTTGTCGGAGGCGATTCGGCTCGAGAGGACCTTGACCGCGAAGCTTTTGTTCAGATGTACGTGCAGGGCGGCGTAGACCGTACCCATCCCGCCCTCTCCGATGCGGCGGTCCACCCGGTAGAGGCCTCCGAGGACGCGTCCGAGGAAGGGATCCGGGGCATCCTCGCCGACGTCGGAATCCCGCACGATTTCCGGAGCGATTGCCGCTTGCGCATCCAACTCCGGGCCCGTGCCGAGTTCGGTCGCGGCCAAGGCCCGTCCCTTCGAGTTCTGCTCTTCCGTTTCGCCCATGCCGTGCGCTCGGGATCGTACCCGCCTCGCCCCCGTCCGTCACGTGAACGACAGGACTTTTGACCCCCCACGGGCCGAGATCGTTGGGCTTCAGTCGGGTGCCTGGCCGACCCGATCGAGGCGCCGACGCAGGCGCTGCGAGGGACGCAGCTCCCAGGCCTCGAGCCACGCTTGCCGGGCGGCCCGGCCGTCTCGGGCGGCGAAGTGCGCGTCGCCGAGGAGAATGAGGTAGCTGGGCCGCTGGGGCGCATAGCGGACCGCGCGCTCCGCGAAGCGGATGGCTTGGGTCTCTTCTTCGAGTTCGAGGTGAACCCGGGCCAGGCCAGCGAAGGCTCGGGAACTCCGGGGTCGCAGGGCGAGGGCCTGATCGTAGAGCGCCTTGGCGGCCTGCGCCTCGTCGGGCATCTCGAGGTCATTCGCGCGGTCGATGAGCACATTGGCCTGCTCCCGCGGGCCGAGGTTCGGGTCGATTGCCGGCGGCTCCCCGGCGGCGGGGATCTGCGCCGTGAGCGCTTCGTTTGGCGTCTCTTGGGGCGTCTCTTGGGGCGTCTCTTGGGGCGCCTCTTGGGGCGCCTCTTGGGGCGCCTCTTGGGGTGCTTCGGTCCCGGGCTCTGCGGGGTGGTCCTCTTCGCCGCCGACAGGAGTCGTCTGCACCGGGGCCACCGGCGTCCCGATCGCATCCCGGAGCGCGGGGGGCGGTGGCGCGGAGGGGGGCGGCGCCGAGGGCCCCACAGCAGCGGTGGGCCCGGCCCCGTCGTCGGGCGCCCCGAGGACCTCCGGCCCGAACGCGAGGACCCCTCCCACCACGACGCTGCCCGTGAGCAAGATCGTGATGGCCACCCACGTGCTGGTCGACAGGCCAATGGCGGGCTCGGGACGCGTCTCGACCTCGGTCTCTCCCTGGTCCACGTAGGGAGCGTCTGCCGGTGACGGTCGCCTCTTCTTTTCTTCGGTTGCGCCCGGGGCCGGCGCTGTCGCCGAGGCCCGAGCGCTTCCGAAGACCGGCGCCGGCGGACCTCCACCGGCGCGCGCTTCCTGCTCCTCCGGCGCCGCTGCTCGCGGTGGCGGTCTCGGGGGCAGCGGCGGATTGCGAGGCGGCGCCTTCCGAGAGGCTTGGGCGCTCTTGTGCGACTCCGGTTCCTGGGGCTCTTCGAGGGCTTGGGTCAGCTTTGGCTCGGCGGGCCCGGTGGGCCGATGCTCAAACTCTGGCTGCGATAGGCGCCGCGCCGAGGGCCGGGCGGCGGGGGTGAGCTTTGGCTCGATCCCCCGGTCCACAGGCCGCGTGGCGGGCGTCGGCTTGGCGGCGCCCGGGAGGCCGCCGTGACGCACCGCGGAGGACCCCGGCGCCCCGATCTCCATTCCCGCCCCGATCGCCTCGGCCTCCGGTGTCGCCGATGCGGGGCGCGATGACCGATAGGGCTTCACCACGGGGGACGTCCAACGGTCGACCTGGGTGGGCTCGTCCAGATCTAAATCGACGAGGGGCGGCGCCGCGAAGGCGGAGGCTGGGATCAGGGGGCGCGTATGCTCGAAGTCGGTCGGCGGCTTCGAGTTGAGGTGCACTCTTCGGGTATGCTCGTGATCTGGATGCGCGATGGGCGGGGCGGCCGTTTGTCGCAGCAGGTGCTCAGCCTCAGCGAGATTGATGGATGCGGTCTTTTCGGTCGCGTCTGGAATGGGCCTCCCGGCGCTCTCGGGCACGCGCCGGGTCACGTCCTGGGATTCGTCGATCAGCTCTGGAGGGGCGACGGCCGGGCGCGTCCGGTCGTCTGGCGAGAGCGCCCCGTGCACCCGGGTGATTTCGACCAGTCCCGACCGCAGCGTCATGAATGCGCCTACCGCCTCGGAGCCGGCGAGGGGCGGCCCGGCCCGGTTGCTGATGTCGTGGATCGCGGTGACCACGGAGCCGCCGGCGAGGGTGAGTTCGGAGCGCGCCTCGGGGGTTTCCACGGTGAGGCCGAAGGCGCCGTCGAACTCTTCGAGGATGCGCAGGAGGCGGTTGGGACCGATCCTGTCGAGTTCGGTGACGACGTGGCTCTCGGACCGCACGCGCTGGCGCAGGGAGCGTTCGGCGTCGACGAGGGGAGCGAGCATCGTCGCCAGCCGTTGGAGGTCCGGCTGCTGCTCGTCCTCGGGCCAAAACCTGGTGAAGGGTGTCCTCAGCACGGACGCCCAGCGCATGCGCTCGTCGGCGTTGAGGGCGCGCGTCAGGGCGAGGCCGGTGCCCTCGAGGGCGGCCGGGTCGAAGAGCACGACCTCGGGGTCGAAATCACGAATCCGCGGGAGGTTCGGTGACGGCAGGGCTTCGATGACGGAGATCTCTGCCCCCCGGGCCCGGAGCTCGTCGGCCAGGTGGCCAGCCTGCGGCTGATCGTGCACGACCATGACGAGACGAAGACCACCGAGCACACGTGCGGTGGCGGGTCCGACCGCGAGGTCGGTGCGGTCGTTCGCTTCGTAAGGTTCGTCGGCCCCGGCCACGATGGCGCGCTCTCCTGAGCAGGGGGCAGGTATAGCGCGACTCGGCGTGGGCCACCACGATCGGTGAGGGCGAATCGATGCTATGAGGGAGGTCCGATGAAGGTTCCGCCCCTAGGCATGTCTCGCGACGAGGCCAAACGCGAGCTCGACCGCATTCGCCATCCCCTGCGCCTGGCGATCGATCGGGCCAAGAACCCCTTCAACATCGGCACCATGATTCGCACCGCGCATTCTTTCCTCGCGCGGGAGATTCTACTGATCGGGACCGAGCCCTGGTACGAGCGCGCCGCCATGGGCATGCAGCGTTGGGAGAATCTCACCGAAGTGCCGGACGAGGAGGCTTTCCTCGACCGAGCTCGGGACGAGGCCTGGAAGCTCGTCGTCTTCGAAAAGGACCACGCCCAGGTCGGCCTCTGGGACGCCGATATGCCCGAGGACGCGGTCCTCGTATTCGGAAATGAGGATGACGGCGTATCGCCGGGCATCCTCGCGGCGGCCCACGAGGTCGTCGGGATCCCGATGTACGGCATCAACCACAGCTACCCCGTGTCCGTCGCCTGCGGCATGGGCCTGGCCGAGTGGGCCCGGCGTCGCTACCAGGGCGGACGTCTAGTCGGCCCCGCCCCACCCGAATAGATGTCCGTGATGCAGCATCAAAAGTGCGCCATCAGCACCGTGACGTAGCTATCCCCGGAGGCTCCTGTCGCCACGCCGACGCCGAGGGCGGCATCGCACCGGCCGAGGATCGCCGCGGTGTCGGCTCCCGCTGCCCAGCGCGCGAGTACATCTTCGGGGCCATCGACAGAGACCGAGACGAGCGCTGCGATGTTTCGGAAGTCGACCGCTGCGGCGCCGACTTGAGTGAAGAGGCTACCCTCGGGGCTGTTCATGGTGAGCCGGTCGAGGCTCGCCTGATGGGCAGCGTGGCGGGCGGCGATGGGGACGATGCGTTCGTCGACGATTGCGGCCTCACCGCAGCCGGCGGCCATCTGGGCTGCCACCACGCCCGCCGCGATGGCTTCCGCCCAGGTGTCGCACTCGGTGCCGGTGCAGCCGGTGGGGCCGCCGTCTCGCGGGCCGCCGGTGCCGGGGGGGATGGTGCTGAACCCGCCGTCGTCTTCGGGACTCCCGGTCCCGGCGTCGCTTCCGCTGCCCGGGTCGGTTCGCGGGGGCGCCGTCGTCATGCCGGCATCGGCTCTGGGGGAGGGCGGGGCTGTCGGTCCCGCGTCATCTCCGCCGCCAGCCGCCACGTCATCGACGATGCAGGCATTGCCGATCTGAACCGTCCCGGGCCCGCAGACCATGTCCGTCGCGCAGCCCAGGGAGACTGCCGAGAGGCTCAGCGTGAGGGGCACGGTGAGCGCCAGGATGAGGTCGGAGGCGGCGGGCGGACGATTGGCTCGGGTCATCGGCCCGAGAATCAGCAAGGAGGATGCCAGTGCACTTTTCCCCATAACCGCGGCGTCGTGGCCGGCCGAGGCCCCATCAGGTGGGGTCTCCGGTGGCGCCTGGAACGCGCTCGGTTCCAGGGGTCGCCAAGGCCCGCTGTGAAACGACGAGAGCCCGCCAAAGGGCGGGCTCTCGTCTTGGTGGGTCATTCAGGACTTGAACCTGAAGCCAATGGATTAAGAATCCACTGCTCTACCAATTGAGCTAATGACCC
>JAFDCW010000872.1 GCA_019312705.1 Deltaproteobacteria bacterium | reverse complement strand
CGGGGCCCCCACCAGGACCAAGAGCTCTGTCCGTCACGGAGGCGCACCCGGTGGTCCCCGAAAGTGAGCAGCCGCCGATAGCTCGGGGCGAGGTCGAGGCGGCCGTGGGCGACCGGCGTATCGGGGGCGGCGGTATCGTAGAGCGACAGCTCGGCATCGGAGATGTTCGCGGTGACGTCGTCACCGGCGAGGAAGCTCCGGCGGACCGGGGAGCCGTGCTCCATCAAGCCCCGGCGCGTCAGCGTGCCCTCCGAGAAGGTGTAGATCTGCACCGCAGCGACGTACCCATCACTGCCCTCGGACCAGCCCGGGAAAGGCAGGAGCACCAGGCCCGACTCGGGGGTTCCGTCCGGGGCCGCCACGGCGACGACGTCTTCGAGGACCGAGAACGCCCGGTGGTCCCAGTTGGCCTCGGACCAGCTGTCGTCGGCCTCGACCTCGGCCCGGGCCACCATGGGCGAGGCGTTGTCGAGGTCCGTGATGTCATAGAGGCTGACCGCCATGGTGCGGCTGCCGCCCTCGTCGTTGACGCCGATACCGATGAGCCGCGTATCGGCGAGGACCGGCCGGAAGAAGTCGTTCCACCCCGAGACGATGAACTCGGCGCGCTCCTCGCAGTGCCCGTCCGCATCGAGGGCAAAGGCGTGGAAGGGGTCGACGCGCTCGTAGGTCACGAAGAAGGCGCGGTCGTCGAGGAAGATGGTCGCGTAGAGGTCTTCACCGTCGCCATAGGTGCAGTGGTCGATGGGCGCGAGGGCGCCGAGGTCAGCGGCGTCGAAGGTCTCGAGGTGATTGGTCCGCGTCGCTGTCCATGCGGCGCCGGAGGCGATGCGCAGGACGTCGCCGCGCAGATCCATGTTGAACTGGGTCTCCACGCGACCCGCGACGGTCACCTCATCGGCCAGGGCCATGCGCCCGGTCGGGTCCGAGATGTCGATGATCGACACCTTGCTGCCCATGCCGCGCTCCCAATCGTCCCGAGCGACGAGGAGCGCGTCGGGCGTGGCCTGGATGTCGCTGACGTGGCCGCCGAGGTTCAGCTCGCTCACCTCGAGGAGCTCCGCCGTGGACACGTCGAAGCTCTTCACCACGGTCCGGCTCTCCCAGACGTAGGTGCCGTCGCCTTCTTCCCACTCGGCCCAGCCGCCAGCAGCCACATAGAGTGCCGCGTGCTCACTGTCCCTTACGACGCGGCTCTTCTGGATGGCGCCGGGGACGAAGGCCGTGTCGACGAGGGCCGGCGCGGTGGGGTCGGTGAGGTCGACGGTGAGGACCAGGCCGCCCGTGGCGCTCTCGACCCACACGTCGTCCCGGGCGCCGTAGTAGCCGCGCCAGGAGTTCATGAGCACGAGGGCGGTGTCGCCGATCACGTACATCTCGACCGGGGCGCCGGTGACCCGATGGGAGCCGATGATCGTCGGATCGTCGACGTCGCGGAGATCGATGACCTGGAGGCCGCGGTAGGTGTTCAGGTTGAGGAGGAGCCCGTCACCGAGCATGCGATAGATATCGCCCTCTTCGACGACTCGTTCGTCATCCGCGCCGCCCGTGCCGAGGTCGGTGCCGGCATCGGCCACGCCGCGCGGAGGACCCGCCGCCTCGCCCTCGTATCCGTCGGCGGAGACGAAGTCGTAGGGGCCCTCGATGCCGTCATCGCCGCAGGCCATGGCCAGGCTGACCGATGCGGCGAGAAATAGGCTGAAGAGTGAGCGCAACATAGTGCACCTCCTCTCCCACAGAGGAGCACATGTGATGCCAACTCGAGCCGGGCCGGCAACGTGAGAACTCCAGGGTTTTTCACGGCCCCACCACGAAAACACGCGCAAATTCAGCGTCCAGCGGGACGCGTTTGTCATACCCCCGCAGGGAACTGGGGACCTCATGCGCGCCGACCGAGATCAACGAACGCCGCGACTTCGGTGTGACCCATGTCTTCGCCAGTGTCCGGCGCTGCGCCGTGCCCCCCGCCCGATTCTGCGACGCGGATGACGCCGACGACTGCGGCTCGGACCATTACTGCCTCCTCCAGGGCCCTCGAGGCCTTCTATCTCTACGCAGACACCCTCGAAGCGGACGCCCCGACTGTTGACGGTGGTGCAGTCGCTGTCTGCCGACCCCGAACTATCGCAGCAGATGAAACTGTCATCCTTGAAGTGGCAGAACGTCGCGTCTGCGGTCTCTCCGACCGTCCCGCAGGTCGCGCCGCCCCGGCACGTCGTCCACATCACCGAACCCGAAATCAAAGCCCTGTCCCGCAACGCCATGGCGCTTACTACGGCGTGCGTGATTGAGGACGCACTCGACGTTGGTCCCATGGGCACCGGGCCGCGGACACCGACGGGGCGCGGGAGAGAGCGAAGCTGTGGGATGAGGAAGAACGCGGCTCGGTTGCCTGGACCCGGTTGGCCCGCCGCCGTAGTGTGTTCGCCATGGAGCGCGTGCGTGTACACCGGGATGAGCCTCCGAGGTTTGCGGCGCTCTTGAAGTGCGCACTCGTGGGCGTGGTCGTTGGGCTGGCAGTTTCGACGACCGCCGGCTGTGGCCAGT
>JAFDCW010000871.1 GCA_019312705.1 Deltaproteobacteria bacterium | reverse complement strand
GTTCGTGGCACGGAAGGTGAACGACTGAAACTTCTTCTCGGCTGCCTGGACGTTGTTCGAGATCCGGCGGCCATCCTTGGACATCCCGCCCCCGCCCTCGTTGAGCGCATACGCAGCATCAATGAGATCCGGGTGCTCCGCCAACAGGAACGCGACCCCGTTGCTGCCTCCGCCCTCCTCGTCCGCGGTCAGCGCCATGACGATGTCCCGGTCGGGCACGAAGCCTTCCTGCCTCATGCGAATGAAGTTCGCCGTGTAGATCGACGCCTCATCCTTGTTGTCCGTCACGCCGCGACCGTAGTAGTAGCCGTCGCGTTCGAGGAAGGTGAACGGATCGAGGTCACTGCTCCAGTCTTCAGGAAGCGCCTCGACAACATCGATGTGAGCAAGCAACAGGATCGGCTTGAGCGAGCTGTCCCGGCCCCGATACCGCGCAACGAGATTCCCCTTCGTCGGCGCGTCCTCCGGGACGAGCACATGCACGTCTTCAGCAGGGAACCCGGCGTCGAGTAGCCGCCGGGCCATCGCCTGCGCCGCCACCGTGTTGTCACCCCGGACAGACGCCGTGGTGTTGATCTCGATGAGTTCAACGAAGATGTCCCTCGCGAGATCCATGTACTCGGACGGCGGCAGTGTCTGAGCGGACGCCGAGGAGGGCGCCGTCATGGCCAGGGCCACGGTCAGGGCGACGAGAACATTGCGCCCCCGGCGCGTGGCATACTTGTCGGTAGCATGCATGCTGCAGTCGATCGTTCTTTCAGTTGGCATCATGATGTCTCCGTGCCTCACGGCACCCAGGTGGTCAGTTCAGATGCATCGCGTCTCGCCTTCGGAGCAGGCTCTTCCGCCGGCTCGCCGAGGCTGATCGTCGCGACGATTCGCTCGTCCTCGCCCACACCAACCGCGGCCCGGGCGTTGGGGTCGTCCATGACGGCCCCACTCTTCACATGTGTCCCAAGTCCCATGGCGCACGCGGCGAGGGAGAGGTTCTGGATCGCCATGTACGTGGCAGCATAGTCCTCTTCCAGAATCTCCGGATTCTCATGCCGCGTCATGCTGACCGCGAGCATCGCCGGCAGGTCTCGATGGGTCGCCTCGACCTTGGCCACGACCTCTCTCGCGGCGTCGGGGTCCTCGACTCGCTTGGCCTTTCGGGCCCCGAGAGCCGCGCCGTACGCCGCCCGGGCTTCGGGTCCGAGCACATAGAAACGCCACGGCTCGGTCATCCTGTGGTTCGGCGCCATGACGGCCATCGACAGCATCTGCCCGATCGCCTCGTTGGAGATCGTGCGGTCCGTAAACTTCTTGATCGATCGGCGAGAGGTGATGACGTCGAATATGTCCATGGGGCTCGGTAGCCGTGTGGTTCAGGGCAGACGATCTCCGGTTAGCCAAGGTCGATGGCACCGGCACGCCAATGTGCATGAAGGCGTCCGACTGGAAAAGCCACGTCCTGCGGGATACCCTCGGCGGTCCCCACGCCGGGCCCCGCGACGCACAGGCCCCACCTTCGTCAGGAGCACACGTGTCCTTCCGCAGAGAGCTCGGTCGGTTCGATACCGCCATGGTCGTGGTGGGCGGAATCATCGGTGCGGGAATCTTCATCAACCCGTACATCGTGGCCCAGCGCCTCGATACGCCATGGCTCGTGATGGCGGCATGGCTGACGGGAGGCGGGGTCGCGCTTGCGGGCGCCCTGACCTTCGCAGAACTGGGAACGCTCTTCCCCAAAGCCGGCGGCCACTACGCCTACCTTCGCACCGCATATCATCCGCTGGCTGGCTTCCTATATGGATGGGGTCTGCTGCTGATGATCGAAGGAGGCGCCATCGCAGCGGTCGGGATCACCTTCGCAGAATACACGCTGCGGCTGGTCGGCCGACCCGATGTCGATGCCCGCCTGCTGACTGCCCTCGCAATCGGGGTCGTGGCGGCGGTCAACTACGTCGGTGTCAAACCCGGCAGCCGCCTGCTCAATACCTTCGTGGTCCTCAAGCTGCTGCCGCTCGCGCTTCTGATCGGCGCCGGGCTCCTTCTTCCCCTCAATGGCATGGACTCTGGGGATGCCATTGGTGGCGCCGCTGGATTGCTGGCCGACACCGGCACCGAGACGGGGGACGGCGGTGGCCCACCGCTTCTCCTGTTCGCGTTCGGCGCGGCGATGATCCCGGTCATGTTCTCCTACGGCGGATGGCAGAACGCGAACTACCTCGCCGAGGAGATGAAGGACCCGGTGCGCGACATGCCGATCGGGCTGCTCGCCGGCACCAGTCTGGTCGTCCTGGTCTACGGGCTCGTGAACTTGGTGTACCTCCGCACTCTCGGACACGCAGGGCTCGCGGGCACCTTCACTCCTGCGTCCGATGCAGCCCGCGTGCTCTTCGGCGATACCGGCGACTTCCTGATCACACTCGGCATCGCCGTCTCGACCTTCGGTTTCCTGAATCTTACGATGCTCGCGCCGACGCGCGTCTACTATGCGATGGCCCGCGACGGACTCTTCCCCGAACGCGTGGCGAAGCTTCACCCGAAGTACGACACACCTTCGGTC
>JAFDCW010000169.1 GCA_019312705.1 Deltaproteobacteria bacterium | reverse complement strand
GCTGCTGCTCGGCTGGAGGCACGATGCCTTCGGGTTCGCGCCCGGCGACGTTGAGGAAGATGCGGGCGTAGTAGCCGCCTTCCCCCCAGGCCCGGGTGCGGCTCCAGTCGACCATCTCCGGGCGAAGGGGCCCGGCGCCTTCTGGCTCGGACTTTAGGGTGAGCCACCCTTCGCGCCGCAGGATTTCGTTGATGGCGACGCCGCCCTCGAGGGATCTCGCGCCGTGGTCGGAGACCACCATTACGGTCGTATCGTCACCAGCTATGTCGATGAACTCGCCGACCTTGGCGTCGAGGAAGGCGTAGTAGCGTCGCCCCTCGGCCACCAAGGGGTCGTCCGGGTCGTGGTCGGGGTGGGCCGGGTCGAGGTGCCGATAGAACGCGTGGTGAAAGCGGTCCGGACCCATCTCGACCATCATCATGAAGTCCGGCGCGCGGGACTGCCAAACGTCCCGGGCCATCGCAAAGTGCTGCTCGCCCATCGCGTAGAGCTCTTCGAGAATGCGCTCGCTCTCGTCGGTGCGGTAATCCGCGACGTCCATACGGTAGTCGCCGTGGCGCGCGGTCAGCTCGCCCTTCAGGCCCCGCGGGAAGGTCCACTGGTCTTCGTCGCTCGGCGTCAGAAAACACGACGCCATGGCGCCGCGCACCGGCGTCGGCGGCCAGGTCAGGGGCACGAAGAGCGCCGCGACCCGTCTGCCCGCCTCACCGAGCAGGTCCCAGACGCGCTTGACCTTCACATCCGTCGACGTGGGCACGGTGAGGTCGTAGGTCCGGGGCACGCGGTTGCGAAAACCGTAGAGCCCGAGCTCCCCCGGGTCCCGGCCGCTCACCATGCACGTCCAGGCCGGCACGGTGATCGGCGGCACCGTCGACCGCAGCGCCCCCCAGGTGCCCCGCCTTCGCAGCTCCGTCAGCCGCGGCATCACGTCCGCCAGGCGGTCGAAGACCAGCCCTGGCGGGACGCAGTCGAGGCCGATGACGATGAGTCGGGTCAGGCCCCGATGTCCTTCTTGAGCTTTAGGAACCGCTCTTTCAGGTCGGCCGCGAGGTCCTTGCCCTCGGCGGTGGTGCGCTTGACGACCTTTTCGGTCTCTTGCTGAAGCTCCTGCAGCCTCGGCTCCAGCTCCGCCCAATGATCCTGCGCCTCCTTCGAGCCGAGGTGCACGTTGAGGCGAATCTTGTCGGCGATGCCTTGCAGTTCGTCGAGGGCGTCGTCGACGTGGTTGCGAACCTTGTCGGTGCCGGAGTGTTTGTTCTCTTCGTCGCTCATGGGGTGCCTTTCAGTCGTACTTGTAGAAGCCCTCGCCGCTCTTCCGGCCGAGCTTGCCGGCGCGGACCATCTGCCGGAGCAGGGTCGGCGGCCGGAACTGTTCGCCGAGTTCGCGGTGCAGGTGGTCGAGGATCGACAGGCGTACATCGAGGCCGACGAGGTCGGTCAGGCGCAGCGGGCCCATTGGGTGGCGGTAGCCGAGCTCCATCGCCGTGTCGATGTCCTCGGGGCTCGCGACACCCTCTTGGAGCATGCGAATCGCTTCGGCACCGAGGGCTACTCCGAGGCGGCTGCTCGCGAAGCCGGGCCAGTCGCGGACGACGATCGGCGTCTTGCCGAGACGCTCCCCGAAGGATCGGGCGGCGGCGACGCTCTCATCGCTCGTCCGGAGGCCGCGCACCACTTCGAGCAGCTTCATGATGGGCACGGGGTTGAAGAAGTGCATGCCCACGACGCGTCCCGGGTCGGCGACGACACCGGCGATTTCCGTGACGCTGAGCGACGACGTATTCGTCCCGAGGAGGGCATGGGCCGGAGCGAGGCGGTCGAGGGCGGTGAAGGTCTCGACCTTCAGGGTCATCACCTCGGGGATGGCCTCGACTACGAGGTCGGCGTCTTTCACCGCCTCTTCGAGGTCCGTCGAGGTCGAGATCGCCGCGAGGGCGGAGTCTCGTACGCTCTCTTCGATCTTTCCCTTCGAGGCCAGCTTGGCGAGGCTCTTTTCGATTTTGCCCTTCGCCGCGCCGAGGACTTCCTCGTTCACGTCGCGGATGATGACCGTCATCCCGGCGGTCGCCGCGGCCTGCGCGATGCCGTGGCCCATGGTGCCTGCGCCGAGGACTGCGACGCGTTTGATCTGCCGTTCCGTCATGATGGGCTGGGCGTAGCACGCGGCCTAACCCGGCTACAACCGGCGGCACCGGTTACCTGACGTCGAAGACGACGAATGCACCCTGTCGGCCGCTGGACGACGCGCGCGGATGGCGAGCAGGCGCAGATCGTGGGCGCCGCCAGAGCTCGACTACGTGTCAGGGGGGCATCTCCGGCTGCTGGGCGCACACGGCGCGGCCGTCCCGGTGGAGGCATTGCTCTCCCGCCGAGCGATCACAACGCTCTCCGTCGTGACACGGCTCATCTGGATAGACGCAGACCTTGCGGTTCGGCTCGCATATGTCGTTCGCCGAGTTGAACTGAGCGCAGCGTCCACCCCGCCGGGCGGTGCAGTGCATGTCCTCGGCGCATAGGTCGCAGCGACACTCCATCACTGGGCCCGGCTCGGTCCCGGGCGCCCAGTCGGCACCGCTGCAGGGTCCGACGGCGACGTCACGCGGATAGCAGCCGCGGTAGGCACTACCCATCTCGCACGCCGCCGACCGATCTGCGGCCGTGATCGCCGCCGCCTCACCAGGACTATCCGAGGAGGCGGACGTACTGGCCCCGCAAGCGGAGGTCAGAACGAAGAGAACGAGTACCGATGATCGCCGCACGAGCTCACGGTCCGATAGACGGCACGTCGTGTAAAGGCGTGAGCACTATCAGCGGCTGCGCCGGCGGAAGAACAGGAATGACCCCGCCGCAAGCTACGGACTGTTCAATCGCTCCGGGTCGAGCTGGGGTTGCACGCCGAGCTCCACATCGCGGTCTCCGGCAGCCCGTTCGGCGGCTGGCGCCACGGGCCCGACGGTGACATCGAGCTGGAAGCGGGCGCTCTCCCTTCGGACGGCGCCGCCCGAGGACAGCCCCGCGGTAGTGCCCTCCGGCAGATCGACGGGGGACTGACACACACAGGAGTCGTCGACGCACCTCCCCGCGTCGTCGCCGTCCCCGATGCACGTTTCGTTGCAAAGTGCTTCGTCGCAGGGAACCGTCATGGGTTCGTCGTCGCCGCCGCCGCATCCTACGGAGAGCGCGGCCCAGACCACGCAACAGACCATGCTGTGCGCGCTGCGGCGCCCAAATGTCATCGGAACCACCAACGGTGGGACAGGTTGTAGCTCGAGGTGTGCTGTGCGCCGTTGCAGATGTAGAGGTAGGTGTCGGTGTTCGTCTCGCTCATGTAGAAGTGGTGCCATCCCGTGTTCGAGGACGACCCGAGCGGGTACAGGCAGCCGTTGCCCCCCTGCGGATTTGCCGTCCCGACGGGGGACGGGGTCGGAAGGATGTCGTAACAGTTGATGCCGACTCCCCCGCCGCCGCACCGGAGGCGGCCACGCCAGACGAGCAGATCGTCCGCAGCCCGATAGGATTCGAACACCGTCGTGCTCGTCGAATCCGGCACGATCGCGGTAAACGAGAACGTGGCGGTGTAGTTCCGGACGAGCACGTACTCGTGGTTGCCGCTGGAGTAGGCGGAGTTCCAGCCGACCTGGTCGGCGAGGATGTCGAACGTGCCATCGGAGATGAGTGCGTTGATCGTCGCATCGGCGAGCTTGTAAAAGTCGGCCGTGGGCGCGTCGATGTCGTCGACCGTGCCGAATGAGCCCCCGCGCCCGGCGATGCCGCTCATGTACCGGTTCTTGATCCCGAGCGTCCAGCCGCCTCCGTCGCGGGTCATATCGCACAGGACGCGCAGCGGGTTGATCGGTCCCGAACCGTCCGGATCAACCAGGTAGACCCCGTCTTCGGCCCAGGGCGCCATGCTCTTGATGTCGAGGCAGCTCTGCCCGGGGTTCGACGAGGTGCGCCCATAGGTGAGCTGGGCCATCGTCAAGACCCCACCGTGATCGTGGTCCGCCCGCGCGACCTGCGTGGAGGTGCCGGTGCCCCCGTAGTCCACACCGAGGCTCACGTCCCCGGCGGTGCCACCACCGGTGAGCCCTGCGGCGGCGGTCACGCCCGTGATGTCTCCGGTACCGACATCATCGACGCCGTCGGCGAAGCCCGCAGGCACGCCGGTGATGGACGACCAGGCCGGGGGTCCGCCCACATCATCGACGCCGTCGGCGAAGCCCGCAGGCACGCTCGTGATGGACGACCAGGCCGGGGGTCCGCCGACATCATCGACGCCGTCGGCGAAGCCGGCAGGCACGCCCGTGACGGACGACCAGGCCGGCGGCGCGTGCGCGTGGTCGGAGCGGGACGCGGTCGTGGCCGCGCCGGCGCCCCCATAGGCAACCGCAAAGGTGTTGCCGGTCAGGGTCAGGCCGTCGCCGGCGCCGTAGGTCGTGCCCATCGCGCCGTCATCGGTGCCGTCTGCGAAGCCGGCGGGTACCCCGACCAGCTGCGCCCAATCGACGTCGCCCATGTACGCGTCGGCAGACTCGGCGGAATGTGCGCGGAACGCGTAGGGCACGCTCGTCAGAACGATGGGCGCCATCTCATCCCCATCCACCTTGATGACGAGGGATACCGGCCCGGCGCCGGCGAAGATGTCTGGGGAGATCGGACTGGTATCACCGAGGGTGATCGTGAACAGGCCCGCCCGCAGGTCCCATGACTCGGTCTCTGTGAAGACCGCGGTGTCCCCGCTCCGGAGCTCGAGCTCGAAGCTGACGCTCCCTTCCACGGGTTGCCCCAAGGCGTCACGCAGGATGCCCTGCACGGTCATCGTCCCAGGCACCTGCGCGCTCGCGAGCGGCGCCCAGCAGAAAGAAATCACAATGGCCAACGCACAAGCGCCCCTAAGCATCTTCATTATCTCGCCCCCCTTGCCGAAGCTCCCGCATCCCTCGACATCATGGCAGATGGCCGACATTAACCCAATGCCATTCCATCGCGGCGATAGCGCGATGTCGAGGATCTGTTGGGAAATCGAAGCGACGAGTCGGGCCCATCGGTCGAACGGAAGCTCGGCCAGGGCGAGTTTGTGGCGCTGTCGGATGATGCAATCGGATTCATGTTCCCCATGGGCTCGGCTATCTGCATGAGGTGTGTTCTACTCGATCCCATGTCATGCACGAGCGGGATGCGGGTTCTGGTGTTGGTGGCCGTCGTGGCGAGCGTCGCCTGCGAGAATACTCCTGAGGACGTACCGGACAGCGGGCCGGGCGCGGACGCGGGCGCGGACGCGAGCGGGGACGCGGGCGCGGACGCGGGCTGCGTCGGCGACGCCTGCGCCGGCGACAGCGGTGGCGGGATCATCAATCCGCCCTGGATCGATCTGACGCCGACCGACCCCTACCTCGGTCCGGTCGTCGGAAGGGTCGCCGGTCGGATTCGGGACATGGCAGGCGATCCCCTCCCGGGCATGATCGTAACGCTCGATTCGGGTGGCATGGCCGTCTCCGATGCGGACGGGATCTACGCAATCGACGACGTCGCGCCCGGCAGCTACATCGCTCACTTCACCGGCACCGGGTACCTGTCGATCCACCGCAGCGTGACGGTAGACGGTTGGGAGCGCGTGCTGCTCAACGCGATGCTCAAGGCCGCATCGCCGCCCCAGCCCTTCGACTCGACCGCGGGCGCCACGATGCGCTCGGGCGACGTCTTCGTGACTGTGCCGGCAGGCGCCTTTGTCGATGGCGCCGGCGCGGCGGTGGCCGGCATGGCCGACGTCTCCATCACTCCGGTGGACCCGACCACTGCAGATCTCGAGGCTGCCCCCGGCGACTATGTCGGCAACGACGGTGGCTCCATGTCACCGCTCTTCAGCTACGGCATGGCCGAGATCACTTTCAGCCAGGGCGGCGCCGAGCTGCAGCTCGCGCCTGGACAGACCGCGCACGTCGAGATCCCAGTTCCCGCGCTCGGCCCCGAGATGCCGCCGGTCACCCTCGGCGACACCATGCCGCTGTGGTGGTTTGACCCGGCCCAGGCCACCTGGGTGCGTGATGGCACTGCGACGGCGGGCCCCTCCGGAGACGGCTCCGGGCGCATGGTGTTCGGCGCGGACGTGACGCACTTCACCCCGTGGAACTGCGACCAGCCGACGATTCCGACCTGTGTGCAGGGGCGAGTCGTCGACTGCGCGGGCTTTCCGGTGTCGGGCGCCGAGATCGTGATGACCGGCCCGGGCGTGACCTCGTTGGCTAGGACGCGCACGGACGCGGACGGTCGGTACTCGGTGACCGGCGCCGCGCGAGGCGAGGTCGTCGTCGAGGTGCGGGTGAGCATGGGCGCGCAGACCTTCATCGCGCAGACCCCGCCAATCAGCACCCCGACCAGCGCCTGCGTCTCTGCGGACCAGCTGTCGCTCACCGATATCCGCTACGTGGGCGGCATGATCGATGTCTGGGGCTCCTCCTTCACGTCCATGGACGGCACGGCGGACACCGCGAACCTGGCGGCCAGCGCCATTTTCTGGGACCTGGACGATGTAAACATGCCGACCATCGTCAGCTGCACGCCTCCCACCCCGAACGACATGCTGGTCAACGTTCCGGTGCCTGTCATGGGCACGGCGGTCGCCGTGGATGGGCAGGATGTGGGCAATCCCATCCTCCTCGAGAGTTCCGATGTCATGATCCCGATCTACCGGCGCAACGCCGAAGCCCCCACCGCGGATCTCGTCAACACCTACACCACGGTGCGTGAGGTGGGCATGCCGACGATGGCCATGGGTGGTGTGTTCGACGTCTCCATCCCCGGCGCGGTGGCGACGGTGCCCTTCACCGAACGCCCTGCAGCGCTGCGCGTGCCCGAGACGCTGGTGGTCGACGTGCCGCCGGCCGAGATGCGCACCTACAGCGCATCGAGCGGGATTCCCGTTCGCTGGGATGGCGCAGCCGGCGATGCGGTGGTCACGGTCACGGTCGTGCCTATGGGCACCGGCGGCACCGGCGAAATCCTGCACGGCAACGTGCTCGATGACGGCCTCTTCGAGCTCACCGGGCCCATGTTGGAGAGCATGGGAGACGCCGCGACGGTGGTGGTGACACGCTCCATCGAGGAGTTCGAATCGCTGCCGACCGGCCCTTCGGTCATGCTGCGCGGAAGCTCCAGCGTGAGCTTCGACATCCGGCGGGAGTAGGGCGGCTCCTAGGCTCCGGGCGGAGGCTAGCTTGCCGAAGTCGCTTCAACGATTCGTCGTCCCCCTCGTGATCCTGGTCACCGGGTTCTCGGTCTGCCCGGGGAACGCACTCGCTCAGGAGCTCGCGCCCCAGCCCGAACTTTCGGTCTACTACAACAACATCACCGCTGGCCGCTTCAACCCCCTCGGCTTCGTCGACTTCTTCGACGCGACGGCGCGCCTGAGACTCTTCGAGAGCGATTCCGACGCCCTGACGCAAAACTACGTCGGCCTGGGTGTCGCCGGCGGTGCGAGCCCGGCCTGGGCCCGCGTCGGCGTGCTCGCGATCCTCCAGCCCCTGACGATCCTGCAGTTCTATGCGCGGTACTTGTTCGTCGGCTACTTCAGCTCCTTCAACCTCTTCGCCTCTTTCGACTCCGCAGAAGCTGACTTCAGCGATACCGCTATCGCCGAGCGGTCCGACAGCCCGGCCACCCCCAACTACGCAACCTACGGCGCGGAGTTCACCGCCGGGGCCCGGTTGCAGCTGAAGGTCGGGCCAATCGCAGTCCGGGACCACGTCCGAGGGGTGCACGCCTCGATGAACATGGAGCGGGGCGACGTGACCTTCTACGATCAAATCTACGACATGCTGATGCCCAACGACGGCTGGATGCTGATGAACGACCTCCACGTGCTCTACGTCTCG
>JAFDCW010000870.1 GCA_019312705.1 Deltaproteobacteria bacterium | reverse complement strand
ACCGTGCGGCGGAGGAGGGTCCGGCGGGGGGCCTTCGAATCGAGGCGCAGGTGGATGGGCTGGCCGGCGAGGGCGAATCCGAGATCGTCTCGTAGTGCGCCGAGCAGCACCAGGCGATTCGGGGCTCGCTCGGTGCGCAGCTCGATGCGGGATTCGGCCCTCACGAGGACCGTGGGCTGTGCCGCCGCGGGGGCGGCGCAGCTGATCGCGATGACGGCGATGAGCCACGACCACAAGTGAGTCACCGTCCCACCCTGCGCGCACCTATCGGCCGAAGCAAGGCATCGGTGAAAGGGCACATCGTCGTTGTCAGAGCCGGCCCCTTTACGCGATACTCCCACCCACCTCCCGGCCACGTGAAGAGAATGCCTCCCCCGTCGTCGAAGTCCAGCGAGCGGTCGGAGCGATTCTCGAGTCGGGAGGTCAGACAAGGAAAATGAGCGGTCCTGGGAAGCGGTGGGCGCCTTTGATGGCGCTGGTGATGGCATTGTCGGCGGTAGGCGCGCCGGGGATAGCGTCCGCTGACGCCCGCACCGACTACCTCGTTCGACTCATTCGCACCTCGACCGCCTTCCGGGTCCGGGCTCAGGCGGCCCTGTCCCTCGGCGGGATCGAAGGCGATCCGGCGGTCGTTCGGGTCCTCTCCCAGACTCTCGGCGACGAGCACCCTGCGGTCCGCGCCGCCGCGGCGGCCTCCCTCGAACACCTGCGGGACCCCTCCGCCCTCCCGGCGCTTCGCAATGCCGCCCGCGATCCGGAGGCTTCGGTGCGTTCGAGCGTGCAGAGGGCGATCCGGGTCCTTGACCGCCTCGCCCGCTCCACGCCACGGACCACGTCGGTTCCGGGGCCGGGCACCGAATCCGGCCCCGCCCGCTACTACGTGGGCGTCGGCATGCCTGGGACGACGA
This sequence comes from Deltaproteobacteria bacterium, assembly GCA_019312705.1. The sequence continues at coordinate 1,648 of JAFDCW010000870.1, read as the reverse complement.
TTCAGGTTTCACGGGCATCCTTGGCGAGCGCTCGGCAATTCATCGCAGCGCGGGTCCGGTCCATCCCGGGGGTGGTCGTGGCGCCCGCGCGCGAAGGCTCCGGAGCGGCGCGGCAGGTACTGCGCAGTCGTCGCCTCACCGGCTACTATCTGGACTCTTCGATCGTTCGTATCGAGGACCGAAACGGCGGGACCCGGGCCGTGGTGTCGGTGATCGTCAATACGTATCCGGGCAGGGACATGCGGGTGATTCTCCAAGGGGCGGCGACCGTTCGGGGCTCGAGCGGCGCGACCGCCGAGCGACAAGCGATCGAGGGTGCGATTACCGGGGCCCTCCGGCGTCTTCCCCAGGCATTCGCAGCCGGCGACTCCCGGGACGGTCGCTGATCGTGCTGGTATTGGACACCAGGCCCGCCGAACCACTACGATCCGTCGAGTCCTTTCACGTTTGCGAGGGAGCCTAGCCATGTCGGCCGATGCCGAGACCATGCCGAAAGAGACCGCAGGCCCGCCCAAGCGGCGCTTGCGAAACTTCCTCCTCAACCCTCGCTTTCAGCTGAAGTACACGGGGATGGTGGTTGGAGTGACCGTCATCGTGGCCTCTGCCCTCGGCCTCCAAGCGTACAACTACTCTCTCAGCATGTCGGAGATGCTAGCGGCCAACGACATGATGGCAGCCCTCGACGAAGGGGCCGCGGAACTCATCATCGAGGAGTCGGCGGCCAAGGACCTAGAGGTCCTCCTCAGCATCATCGCGGGCATCGCCGTCCTTGCCGTCGCGCTCGGAGTCACCGGGATCGTCGTGACCCACAAGCTGGTCGGGCCGACCTACAAAATGAAGCGCCTCATCGGTGAGATCGCTGACGGTCGCATGCGGCTGAGCGGTCGGTTGCGGAAGGGGGACGAGCTCCTCGACCTCTTCCTCGCGCTCGAACGCATGGTCGAATCCTTACGGGCGACCCAGCAGGAGGAGATCGATCTCCTCGACGCCGCGATCCAGAAGTCCCGCGACGCGGGGACCCCCGAAGAAGCCCTCCAAGACATCGTCGAAGTCCGCGAGCGCATGGTCTCGACGCTGGAGTGAAGACTCCGCGCTCTGCGCCTTCTTGCGACCCAAGCACAAACAGCGTCGCATTGAGCGTGAGACACAAGCGAGGTGGTTCCGGTTCCGAGCAGCCCGCGGAGCCTACTTTCGTAGGTGAGCAGGCAGCGCAGGAAGCGGGGCCAGATCGCGCCGTGGATCGCGCTCGAGGCGATGCTGTTTAGAAGGCTCGTTCGTAGTATTCGAGCTCGTGGCTTCCGTCGGCATCGAAGGTGACGGCCGCGGCGTCGAACCGCAGTTCCCGGGTCCCGCGGCGGTTGCTTCGCAGCCACTCGGCGGTCGCCCGCCGAATGCGCGCGATCTTCTTCCGGTCGATCGTCGCGACGGGAGAGCCAAAGGCCCGGCTCGTTCGCGAGCGGACCTCGCATACGATGAGCAGAGGCCCCTTCTGCGCGATGATGTCGAGCTCGAGGCGTCCTACACGAACATTGCGGGCGACGATCGTATAGCCGCTGTCAGCGAGGTGCTGGACAACGAGATCTTCGCCGTTTCGGCCGGTGGCGGCGCGGTCGCCGAACGCGGTCACGGCTCGGCGTTGAAGGTTCCG
>JAFDCW010000869.1 GCA_019312705.1 Deltaproteobacteria bacterium | reverse complement strand
TTCGAGGGGTACTGACCGGCCCCCGCAGCCCCGCTGGGGGCCTCGATGGGCCGGGCCGGCTCGCCCCAGGCCAGGCCCATCCTGCCGAAATTGCAGCTCGTTCTTGACCCCCAGCGATCACAATTGGTATCCAGGTGCCGGACTATGTCCGCCACCCAGGAGGGGCAAGCGTGCCGGTAAAGATTCTCGTCGCCGACGACAGCGTGACCATGCGCAAGATCATGGAGCTGACCTTCGCAGGCGAGGCGGCGGAAGTCGTCGCCGTCGACAGCGGCGCCGCCGCCGTTCAGAAGGCCAAAGAGCTCCAGCCAGACATCGTCTTCGCCGACCTCTCGATGAGCGGCATGGACGGCTACGGCCTCTCGAGCGCCATCAAGAACGTCCCGGCCTTGGCCAATACAGCCGTCATCGTGATGGCCAGCCAGCACCTGGCCTACGACGAGGCGAAGGGCATGGACGCCGGCGTCGATGACCACATCATCAAGCCGTTCGACTCCCAGGTCGTCATCGACAAGCTGGCCGATGTCCTGAAGCGGCCGCGCATGATCCCGGCTGGGGATGCGGCCGCCGCGGCGCCTCCCCCCGCGCCTCCGGCTCCCCCGGCTCCTCCGTCTCCTCCCTCCGCGCCCAAGATGCCGAAGCACACCATCGCGTTTGGCGCGGGCATGGCGAAGCCGCCACCCCCACCGAGGAAGGCCCCCGCGCGTCCGGTCCTCGAGCTCGCCGAAGAAGAGGTCACCGCCACGGTAGCGGAGGTCGCCAAGCAGGCCCCCAAGCCTGTTTCCCGGCCCACCCCGGCGGGCCAGGCCGGGCCGACCCCCGCAACCGGAGTGGTCGCAGTCGCAACCGCCCCGAGCGGCGATATGGCAGCGAAGCTCTCGGGCCTCGGCCTCGACCAGGCTCAAATCGCAGGGGTCCTCGCCCTCAGCCGCGAAGTCATCGAGCAGGTCGTCTGGGAGGTCGTACCGGACCTCGCGGAGACGCTCATCAAGGAAGAGATTCGCCGGCTCACGTCCGGCTAGTCCCCCTCCTCCTTCTTTGTTCGTCTCCTCTCCACGACGCCCCGGGGCCTTGTCCCTCGGGGCGTCGTCGCGTATTGCATACCCCCCAAAATCGCCGGAGCCCCAGGCTCCACCAGTGAAGCCGTGAGTGAACCCATGAGTGAGCGAGACAGCGTCCAAGACGACGGCCAAGACGACGGCCAAGACGACAGCTTGGAGATGCCCAAGGCCTACGACTCCCGCGACGTCGAGCCGCGCTGGTACGCCTTCTGGGAAGAGGCCGGCCTCTTCCGCGCGAGTGACGCTGAAGGGGACGACCGCGAGACCTACACCATCGCCATCCCCCCCCCGAATGTGACCGGGTCACTGCACATGGGCCATGCCTGCCGGACGACCTTCGAGGACGTTCTCATCCGCCACAAGCGCATGCAGGGCAAGAACACCCTCTGGGTCCCCGGCACCGACCACGCGGGTATCGCCACGCAGATCATGGTCGAGCGTGAGATTGCCAAGGAAGGTCTTACCCGGCAGGAGCTCGGCCGCGAGGCCTTTCTCGACCGGGTCTGGCAGTGGAAGGAGGCCAAGGGCGGCCGGATCATGCAGCAGCTGCGCATCATGGGCGCGTCCTGCGACTGGTCTCGCGAGCGCTTCACCATGGACGAAGGGCTCAGCGTCGCCGTCCGCGAAGCCTTCGTGCAGCTCTACGAAGAGGGCCTGATCTACCGGGGCACCCGCCTGGTGAACTGGGACGTCGGCTCCCAGACCGTGTTGAGCGACCTCGAGGTCGACCAGCAGGAGAACGTCGAAGGCGAGCTCTTCGACTTCGCTTACCCCGTCTCCGAAGAAGATGGCGGCGGTGAGATCGTCGTGTCGACGACTCGGCCCGAGACCATGCTCGGCGACACCGCCATCGCCGTGCATCCGGACGACGAACGCTACAAACACCTGCACGGCAAGAAGGTCAAACACCCCTTCGTCGACCGACTGATCCCGATCATCGGCGACTCCGAGCTCGTCGACATGGAGTTTGGCACCGGCTGCGTGAAGGTGACCCCCGCCCACGACCCAAACGACTTCGCGACGGGCAAGCGCCACGGCCTCGAAGAGATCAACATCCTCAACCTCGACGGCACCCTCAACGACGAAGGCGGGCCCTTCGAGGGCATGGACCGGTTCGTCGCCCGGAAGGCGGTCAAAGCGAAGCTCGAAGAGGCTGGCCTCGCCCGGGGCAGCAAGAAGCACATGATGACGCTGCCGAAGTCGCAGCGCAGTCACACCGTCGTCGAGCCGATGATCTCGACCCAGTGGTTCGTCAAAATGGAACCCCTGGCCAAGCCGGCCATCGAGGTCGTCGAAGACGGACGCGTCGAGATCGTCCCCGAAGAATGGAAGAAGACCTACTTCCATTGGATGCGGAACATCCAGGACTGGTGCATCTCGCGGCAGCTCTGGTGGGGCCATTCGATCCCGGCCTGGTATTGCCCCGAGGGCCACGTGACGGTGGCCAAGGCGACGCCGACCGCGTGCGGCAGCTGTGGTGCCAGCGAACTCACCCAGG
>JAFDCW010000168.1 GCA_019312705.1 Deltaproteobacteria bacterium | reverse complement strand
ATCTGCACGGAGAGGCCCTTGATTGCCTTGGCCTGCTCTTCCGCCTCCTGACGCTCCTTCTCGAGCCGGGAGAGGGCGAGACGACGCTCGTGCTCAGCCTGGGCGATGTTGGACCGGGTGGCGATCACGGCATGGCCGCGGGGAATGAGGAAGTTGCGGGCGTAACCCGGACGGACCTTCACGATCTCGCCGGAGGCCCCGAGATTGTCGAAGTCCTCCCGGAGGACCACTTGAATGTTACCTGCCATCGTTCAGCTCACTTCGTCGCAGTGTAGGGAAGGAGGGCGATATTGCGCGCCCGCTTGATGGCGAGGGTGAGCTGGCGCTGCTGCTTCGCGGACAGCCCGCTGATGCGCCGGGGCACGATCTTGCCGCGCTCGGTGATGAAGTACCGAAGCTGCTGCGGATCTTTGTAATCGAACCGGAAGTCCACTTCCATCGTGAAGGAGGGCGGGCGCTTCCGGCCACCGCGCTTGCGGCGCAGGCCGAGGGGGTCGGCGTCGGTGCGGGATTCGCGCACGATGGCGCCTTTTTCGGAACTCTCTTCGTATGCCATTGGTCTATTACCTTATCGTCTGCTGAGAGAGGTTCACTCGGACTTGTCGTCGGACGCGGCGTCGTCCGAGGCGGGGGCCGCATCGGCGGCGGGAGCGGCGTCAGCTGCCGGAGCGGCGTCAGCTGCCGGAGCGGCGTCGGCGGCGGGAGCGGTGTCAGCTGCGGGAGCGGCTTCGGCGCCCTCGGCGGCGGGAGCGGCGTCGGCGGCGGGAGCGGTGTCAGCTGCGGGAGCGGCTTCGGCGCCCTCGGCGGCGGGAGCGGCTTCGGCGCCCTCGGCGGCGGGAGCGGCTTCGGCGCCCTCGGCGGCCTCAGCACCCTCTTCCGGTTCCGGCTCTTCCGGCTCCTCCACCTCTTCTTCGACGGCGACGAACTTCACCTCTTCGGGGTCGATATCGAACGCGGCGGGGTCGACGCCTTCGTTGATGCGAATCGTCTGGTAGCGAAGCACGGTGTCGAGCAGACGCAGGTTACGCTCGACCTCGGCAACGACATCGTTCTTCGACACGTGACGCACGTAGACGAAGATGCCGCGGCTGTTCTTCTGGATGGAGTAGGCGAGCAGACGCTTACCCCAGTTGTCGACCTGGACGATCTTGCCGTCGAGGCGCTTCATGACCTCTTCGACCCTGTTCGAAACCTTGTCTGCCGCTTCGGGCAGGGTGTTCGGCTTCAGGATGTAGATGGTCTCGTATTCGTGGTGGCGCGGACGCGCGCTGCCACTCTCTGCAAGCTGGGTCATTTCATGTCCTCCCGGACTGGGCGGCCCCGGCGGCATGCCGGAGCGAGGAAGGCGCGTCGTTTAGCAGGTTCGAGCCCCGTCAGCCAGCGGGGTCCGATTTTTTCGCAGTCTTCTTCTTGCCGCCGTGCAGCCGATTCATGGCTTTTGGGGCCCCATCGACGAGGATGCCCTCCACCGCGGCCGCGGCCCGGTCGAGCACGTCCGGGAGCTCCGCACGCTCGATCGCCGCGAAATCACTGAGAACATAGCCCTCTGGCCGCCCGGACCGGGGCCGGCCGATACCGACCCGGACGCGTAGGAAGCCGTTGCCCCCGCCGTGCTGGATGATGCTCTTCAGGCCGTTGTGGCCCGCGGCCCCGCCGCCGACCTTGATGCGCACCTCACCGAAAGGCAGGTCGAGCTCGTCGTGAATCACGATGACCTCACCGAGGGCGATCTTGAAGAACTGCATCGCCGGCCTCACGGACTCGCCGCTCAGATTCATGAAGGTCATCGGCTCGAGGAGCACGGCGTCCTCGCCGCGAAACGATGCTTTCGCGAACTCTCCCTTGAACTTCTCGCGCAGGGACGGCGCGCGCCACCGGTCCACGAGGCGGTCGATGACCATGAAGCCCACGTTGTGACGGTTGCCCTCGTATTGAGGTTCGGGATTGCCGAGGCCGGTGATGAGATGCACTGGAGGGTCCTTCTAAACCACAGTAAACGACAAAGGCCGCCCAAGTGGCGGCCTTTGTCGACAGGGTAGCGGGAAGCTCAGGGCGCGGGGGCGGCTTCGACCTCGGCGACTTCGCCTTCCTCCGCCTCCTCCTCCTCGATCGCACGGCTCTCGGTGCAGAGGACGACGCGGCGGTCCGGCTTGAACTGCACCGTGATGCCCTCGTCGAGGGGCAGGTCCGCCACGGAGACGGCGTCGCCAATGTCGAGGTCCGAGACGTCGATGTCGATGATCGAGGGGATCTTGCTGGGCACGCAGCGAATCGGCAGGTCACGGAAGACCACGTGGAGAGCGCCACCCCGGACGACTCCAACGGCGCGACCGTGGGTCGTCACTGGCACGCGCACGTCGACGGGCCGGCTGTCGTCGACCAGGTACAGGTCCACGTGCAGGGGCTCGCGGCTGACCGGATGGACGGCGACGTCCTTCACCATCACCTGATGCGTCGCTCCTCCGACCGAGACCTCGAAGACCGCGTTGAGGCGGTACGGCGTTGAAAGACCTTTGACCAGCTCCTTGGGGGAAAGGGACAGCTTCGTCGTGTCCACTCCGCGGCCGTAAAATACGCCCGGAATCATTCCCTGTGCACGAAGCTGACGCGCGGGCCCCTTTCCGCTCAGTTCGCGGACCTCAACCTCTAGCGTCTGCGTTTCCATTTTGACTTACCTCTTCTTTGGCTTTTCTTGGTTTCTGTTCATACGAACAGCGAACTCACCGAGTCGCTGTTGTGAATGCGCTTGATCGCTTCGCCTAGGAGGCGCGCGACGGACAAGACCTTGAACTTGCCCGACGCCCGAGCCGCCTCGGGGAGGGGCATGGTGTCGGTGACGATCACCTCGGTCAACGGCGAGTTGACGATTCGTTCGACGGCGGGGCCGCTGAGGATGCCGTGGGTGGCGGCCGCGGATACGCTCTTGGCGCCCTTCTCCATCAAGACGTGGGCGGCGTTGGACATCGTGCCGGCGGTGTCGATCATATCGTCGAGAATCACGCAATCGCGCCCTTCGACCTCGCCGATGATGTGCATGATCTCGCTGACGTTGGCCTTCTCACGACGCTTGTCGATGATGGCCAGGTCCGCGTTGAGGCGCTTGGCGTAAGCCCGGGTGCGCTCGACGCCGCCGGCGTCGGGGCTCACCATGACCGCCGAGTTCTTGTAGCGCGGGAGCATGTACTCGAGGAACACGGGCATCGCGTAGAGGTGGTCGAAGGGCACGTTGAAGAAGCCCTGAATCTGGCCTGCGTGCAGGTCCATCGAGACCACCCGGTCGGTGCCGGCGGTGCTGATGATGTCCGAGACGAGCTTGGCGGTGATGGGAGTCCGGGGGGCGGCCTTCCGGTCCTGCCGAGCGTATCCGTAGTAGGGCATGACCGCTGTGATGGACCCGGCCGACGCGCGCTTGAGCGCATCGATCATGACCAGGAGCTCCATCAGGTTGTCGTTCACCGGGGGCGACGTCGGCTGGATGACGTACACGTCGACGCCGCGCACGTTCTCTTTGATCTCGGTGAACACCTCGCCGTCGGAGAAGCGCGATACCCGCGCCCGACCGAGGGGAACCTCGAGGTAGTCGGCGATGCTCTCGGCGAGCACGGGATGTGCGTTGCCTGTGAAGATGCAGATCGACTTGAACATCACTCGCCTCGTCGGTGAACCGGCCACCGAAAAAACACCTCGAAACCCCGCATGGACCGCCCCGCGAGGGAGCGTGCAGGTAGCAGGGGCCCCTACGGGTGTCAACTGAGGCCCGGCCCTCTGAAGGCCCCCCAGAGCCCGATTTCCCACCAGATTCTAGGCGGTTGGGGCTCCCGGAGGGGGCTCTCTAGTCTCGGCTCAGGGAACGACTCTCGGTCACGACACCCGCCTCGTCCCGAAAGCTCACCGAGTCGTAGCGGTAGCGAACCTCCCCCTCCCGGGCAACGTAGGTCGCCCCGCTGCCGCCGTAGCTCCCGTCGGGGTTCTCCACCGTCTCGGACTCGATCGGCTGCTCGTCGACCTCGAGGCGATCGAAGAGCGCGACGAATGTGCTTTCGTCGACCTCGTCTCCTTCGATGAAATATCGAACGGGGATCTGGGCCTCTTCGATACCATCACCGGCGCCACGCCCGACACCATCTTGGGCACCATCTTGGGCACCACTTGGGGCACCACCTTGCGCTGCATCTCGCGCGCCGGCGAGCTCCACCGAGGCGACGTCCGCCGCAGGGTCCCCTGCTTCGAGGTGCCGCCATCCGATCACCTGGGCCGGTTTGCAAAGGACCACCAGGTAGCGCCGGCCTTCCTCCATGAAGACGTCACCGCCTACGTAGTGCGCGACCCGGAGCTCACCTGTGACGCGACCGTATCGGGACGCGAGGACCTCGGCGGCGAGGGTCATCGTTTGGGACCGCGTGCCCCGCGCGTCGATGGTGATCGACCGGATTTCGATCGCCGCCGCGTCGGGCGCTTCGCAGTCTCGGGCCATCGCCTGAGCCTCGGCGAAGCTCGGGTAGGGCTCCCGCCCGTCACCGGATGCCGGCGGGTCGCCTGCGTGCACAGAGTCCGCGGCGACGGAACCCCCGCAGGCCGACGTGAACACCAATACGAGCAGATGAAGTCCGAGCACTCGAGGACGCATCTCACGAGGCTACCCCTCGGCGTCACCCGGGCGCGAATGTGCGCACCCGGAAGAGCGCCTCATCGCGAATGTGTGCATACCAACACCCGGCACGGTCTGCACTCAGCCGTTGTCAAGGCGCGCGGTGAGTGCCGTGCATGCGAGTACGATGACGAAGTTGTCGCGCGATCTCGTGCATGAGAGGTCGCAAAGCGGATCAGACTTGAGCCACGCTTGGGCTCTGATATAAGTCTCAGTTCCGATACTTGGTGGAGGAATAATGTCGAGCGCGAACGTCTTGTTGATCACCGACCGTCCCGGCTTCGAGCCGGTGTGGGCTCCCGCGTGCGCGCAGTTCGCGCTCGAGGCGGTTGTCACGCAGCCCGGCGCCCTCGCGTCGACGATGCAGCGCGGTCAGGCCGTCGTCTTCGACGCACGGTCGGAGCGCTACGGTGACGAGGACGAACTACTCTCTGCGATTGGTTTCGCCTGCGCCCTCGGCGGCCGCGTTGCGGTGCAGCGATCAGAAGCCATGGAAGAGGTCGACGACCTCCTCGAAGAGCTCTGCCCGGGGCTCGTCGCCCGGGGCGAGGCGGACGCCAGCCGCATCTGCCAGCTCATCTCGCGCCAGCTCGATACGAACCGCGCCTACCGATTCGAGTTCGTCACGCTCTCGCCGCGCCCGGGAGAAATCCTAGCGATCCTCGGCGACGGCCACGCCGCGCTGATCTCCCGGCCGATCACCGGAGATGACGACGGTTCGGCAATCACGACTATCGACATCGCCAATGATGCCCGGAGCGCCGTGCTCTCTTTTGAGAGCGGCCGCGAAATCTCCCTCGACGCTGCAGAGGTCGCTCGACGCTTGCGCGAAGGAGACACGGGCAACGGACGCATCCCCGTCGATGGCGCACAGCTCGGCCGACGCATCCGGGAGCTGCGCCTCGAGGCTGGGCTGACCCAGGCGGAGCTCGCCCGGCGCACCGGCATTCACCGACCCAACATCGCTCGGGTCGAGGCCGGCCGCCACACCCCGTCCCTCGAGACCATCGCGCGCCTCGCAACTGCGATCGGCGTACCGACAACCCGCGTGCTCAACAAGGGCTGAGGGTGATCGAGGTCGAGGCGGGCCGGGTAGCCGCTGCGCCCCGAGACGCCGCGACGGTCGTCCTGCTGCGCCCCGAAGGCACGGGGTTTTCGGTATTCATGGTGCAGCGGCACCGGAAGAGCGCCTTCATGGGGGGCGCCTACGTCTTTCCGGGGGGCAAGCTCGACGAAGCCGACTCGGGCGCGGCGATCGTCGACCTGACCCGCGGTCTCTCCCGGGACGGGGCGTGCCGGGCCCTCGGTGAGCCCGACCCCTCTCCCCGGGCCATCGGCCTCTACATCGCAGCGGTCCGGGAGACCTTCGAAGAAGCCGGCGTCTTGCTCGCCTCGGGCGTCGATCCCGAGTCCCTCGCAAACGCCCGGGCGCGCCTCGAGAGCGGCGACCACTTCGCAAAGGTCGTGCAAGACCTCGGGGTCACCCTCGACCTCACGCAGCTCACGCCATGGACGCGGTGGGTCACGCCGGCCGTCGAGCCGCGCCGATACGACGCGCGTTTCTTCGTCGCCCGCTCCCCCGTCGGACAACTCGCCGCCCACGATGCCCACGAGACCACGGCAGGGGCATGGATGACGCCCGAGCACGCGCTCGCCCGCGAAGCTGCCGAAGAGATTCAGCTTCCCCCGCCAACCCTCCGGAGCCTCGAGATGCTCGCCGCCTACGACGACATCGACTCGGTCTTCCGCGCCGCGGCGAAGCGCCCGCCGGCCGTCGTCGAACCGGTGTTTCGTGACGACGACGGCGTGTGGTCGCTGGTCCTCCCGGGGCACCCGGACCACCCGATCCGCGACGCCATCCTCCCCGGTCCAACTCGTTTCGTGCTCGACGACGGCCGTTGGCGTTCCCGGGACTAGTCCTTTTCTTTCTGGGACGCCTCTCTCCTCGCTACCATGGGAGAGAATGTCCGCCCGAACGAGCCCTGCCCGCCGCGCGTTGAGCGTCGTCCTGCTCGCCGCCGCAGCTCTCGCCCCAGGGTTTCTCTGGTCTGAGCAGCTCGCCGTCGCCCCGCCCCCGGCCCACGCAGCCCCCCGGGCTCCGGCGGCGCCAACCTGGGAGGCCCCGGAACCTGCCCCCCTGCCCCCGGTCGCGGCCGATGAGTACCGGTGCGAAGTCCCCGACGTCGAAATCGAGCAGGCCTCGGCCTGCGAGCGCGGGGCGCCCTACCCCTACTGCCATCATCAGCTCCCGGAGCCCTGGAAGGTGGAGCGCAGCTACACCGTGTGGCGAAACACTTCACCGGAGCACCGGTCGGCCCGCCTGGCCCTCGTCAACCTCGCTCTCGCGACGGCCGCCGAGTACAGCCGCATTTACCCGGGCGAGGTCCTAGCCATCGGAGACCTCGACGCGCCGGGGCCTCGCCACGAGACCCACGACGAGGGCGTCGACATGGACCTGTACCTGCCGAGCGCCATGGCCGTCGAGAACCTCGGTCTGGGGGAGTACGAAGAAAATTACGCCGACCTCACCCCGCTGCAACGGCGCATGCGCCAGGGCCGCGTCGAGACCCTCGCGCGCATCCTCGCGACATGCACCAACGGGCGACTTCGCATCTACTACAACGACGAGGAGGTCGAGGCGCGCTTCCTCTCTTGGTACCGGGCCCGCGGCTTCGAGCAGACGGAGCTCGGCCCCCCGATGCGCGCCCACAACGACCTGCACCGCTTCCACTTCCACGTGACCATCCCCGAAGACGGCCCGGACCTCGCGGGCACCGGCGGTGCTCCGGGATCGCCCGGTCCCCTCGCACATAATCGATGACCTTGGACGAGCTCAAATTCGACGCCGCGGGCCTGGTCACGGTGGTCGTCCAGGCGCGCTTCGGGGGTGAAGTGCGCATGGTCGCCCACGCCGACCGTGAGGCCATCACCAAGACCCTCGAAACCGGCGAGGCCCACTTCTTCAGTCGCTCTCGGCAGCGCCTCTGGCGAAAGGGTGAGACCAGCGGCAATACGATCTCGGTGGCCGAGGTCTTCCGTGACTGCGACGGAGATGCGCTCATCTACCTCGGAGAAACCCGTGGGCCGTCGTGCCACACGGGGGAAGAGAGCTGTTTCTTCCAACGCATCGACGACCGCGTGGGGGCGGACCATCGGCCCGAAGGCGGAGGGCCCACTCCCCCGATGCGTGCGACACCCACCCTCGAACGCCTGGCGACGACCCTCGAGGCGCGCCGCG